>CAMDKT010000697.1 GCA_945900935.1 Candidatus Sulfopaludibacter sp. SbA3
CCCGAATCAAACGGCATCATTGACCCTTCTTCAAATTGGCCGCGTCGAGCACCCAGCGCCGGAATATCTGATACCCGCGGTCCTCCGGATTATAGCGCCGCCCGCCTTGGTGGCCGTCCTCTTTTCCGGTTTGTACATTGAGCGGTTTCCGCAGCAATTTCGAGTTTTCAACATCCGTCTCATCCACCCGTTCCAACAGAATTGCGTAGTTCGCCCACACGCCGCTCGCGCGCAGGTAGCCGCGGTTGTCGGCGGCCTTGAACTCCATTGACGGAACGCGTCCGGCGACGCTATGGCACGACATGCAGGCAAGCTCGTCATCGCGGTTTGGCCGCAGCATTTCCGGCGTCACCCAGTCGCGGAAGTATTCGTAATTCTGCCGCCATGCCGGGCTCAGCGCCTTCGCTTCCGCCCCGTCGTCTTCATACAAATCCGGCTGCTGCTTCTGCAGCGCCGCCTTCACCAGCGGGTGATTCCGGACAATCGTGTTCGACGCGGCCAGCCCCGTCGCGCCGGAGCGCAAGCGGCCATCCACGGGCTTCGTCAACTGCGCCGCAATTAGCTCCGCCGCACGATCCCGCTCTGTGCGAAACGCATCCTGCGCCGGTGCAGGGCCGCGCACTTCCGGCAGCGGCGTCTGCCACGATAGCATCCATTTGGCGCTCTCCAGCCACAGCATCTCTTCCATCGGCGTCTTGTATTTCACCGGCATTCGCCGCACCAGCGCCTCGGTCTGCAAATCGGGATTGCCGTGAATCACTCGCGCCATGCTGCGCGCCAGGAACCAGTCCGGGCTGTCTTTATCCATCTGCAACAGGGCTCGCGTGTTCTCCGCCAATTTGCCGCGTTCTTCGGGGAAGACAGGCAAAATCAGAGTGTAGAAAATGTTCTGCTGTTCCTCGATCTTCGGCATGTTCCAACGCGCCCGCGAGAACAGTTTCAAGATCGGATTCACCAGCTCCGCGCGCCGTTCCGGTTCGCTTGCGCCGCGCGTCACTTGCTCCATCAGCGGCTCCACAAACTCCTGCGCCGCGTTCAATGTGATGACGCGCGGATCGGCAATCGATGTCGCCGCCAGCGTTCGAAACTCCTGCGGCCCCGTGGTCGAATAGTCGAGCAGCTTTTTCTGCAACGGCTCATAGATCACGTTCGCGGCGGACTCCAGCGCCAGCTTCAACATGTCCTTCGGCGAATCCGCCGCCAACCCGTTCCAATACCCATACACCGCCTTGCCAACGGCGTCACTGGCCTTCGGCGTCACGTAGCCCATCTGCCCCGGACCGCCATCGCCGCCCGCCTGATTGTAGAACGTCGCGGCGATATTCACGACACGTTTAACGAGCTCCGGATTCGGCTTATCCAGCCGCTGGCTCAGCGCGTCAAACAGCGTCGTCAACTCGGGATATTGATGCTCCTTGCTGGCATTCGCGCGGTGGCCATTGGCGATGAACAGCGCTTCAGTCTGATAGCGCTTGGCGTTCTCGGCCAATGTGGAAGTCTCGGGGCGCTCCAGCATCGTTAAAAACGCGTCGTTCAAATCCATGCGCACCGGCGGATTCCACACCCACCAGTTCCATGCCGCTCGCGTCGCCCAGGCTCGCACCGCCGGGTGCGGATCGTCAATCATCAGTGTTTTCAAAGTCGCTGTCAGCCGCGGCCAGCCGACTGCCGAATGCGTCATCACCGTATCGGCGCGCATCACCAGCGCGCCCGCGGCCCACTCGCGCGTCAGGTCATCGGCTTTCAGAAGGGCAGGGAACAGATGGTCCCATCCCTTGTCATCGAGCAGCGTCTGGCGCATGCCCCACCGCGCCGCTTCGCGCACCATTTTCACCGGATCGCCCAGACCCGCGATCTGCTGTCGAACGGCGCGCTCATCGTGCATCGCGCCTAACGAAATATAGGCCCAATAGCGAACCAGCGGGCTTGCGTGTTTCGCGCCCGCCTCGGCAATATCCACGAACTGTTTATCGTCCGGCGACAAGCCCAACTGGGCCAACGCGCGATACCGCGCAATCGAATCGGCCAACGATTCTCCGGGCACGGCCGCAAAGTCCGCCCTCGCCGGTTTGGCGTCGTTAACAGGGAACAGCCGCGCCATTGCCTGCAGCGAATAGGCCGTGGTCACGAAGCCCGTCAACGCATGTTCATTCCAACGCCCAAACGGATCCTGCTTCCGCAGCATGGCACCCACGGCCCTTGCGATCTGCGGGTCTTTCTCATCCGCTCCCAACGCATGCAGCGCCATCATGGCGAGCGCGGTCGGCGCAGGGTCCGCATCTTTGTCGTCGGTCTTCACGCGCCATTCGCCGCTCGCTTTATCCAATGTTCCGGGATCGAATTGCCACATGCCATCGGGCCTCTGCGTCTGGCGCAATCGCTTCGCATCGGCCGCAATTTGCTCTTCGATTTCCTTCCAGAACTTCTTCGCGTCGTCCGTCTCATCGCGCAGTTGCACGTAGTTCGCCGGGAACACTTCCTTGAAGAAGAGGATGCGGTTCGACATGTCGTCGGAGAAGCGCGGACGCACTTTTAGACTGAGCCGGGCCTTCTCTTCTAAAGCATCGAAATACTTGGGATTTCGCGTGTTGATCCAAGCGCGCTTCAGAATCTCGCCAGCGAATCGATACACCAGCGCCTGCCCGATATTCGATCCCGGCCCGGCGGCGTTAATCCCGCTCGGGTCGGAAGATTGCAGCACGAAATTGGCCGCGCGAATTTGTTGTGCCGAGTGCAGCCGCCGCGGCGGAACCAGCCCCTCAAGGGTCGTAATGTTGAAGCCCGCCACGCGCGTCCCGGCCGGCCCATCGCCCAAGTCCAGCGGCGCGAGGCTCGTATTGTTGGCGGCTTCGGCCAGCACATTCGTGGGCCGCATCGATTCATACGCCACGTTTGCCAGATGGCGATAATTGACGACGTTTTCAATCCGGTACCCATATTTCAACGGCCCCGACGGCCCCCATACGCCGGACTGCGTATGGCAACTCATGCAGTGTGTTCCGAGGAGGCTGCCCGTGTCGCGGATGCGCCGATCCACGGCGGCCCCGCGAGGCCGGTTCAGCAGCCACGCGTCCACTTGGCCCAGATGATCGTACATCGCCTGCCGAATGGCGGCGCGCGGATCGGTATAAGGCGCGGCTTTCCGAATGCGCAGCTCCACTTCGTAGCCCGGCGAATTCGATTCGACCTTTAGAAAATAAACGCCGCCCGGTTGCAGCGTTCGCGACATTTCCGTGCGATGCGCTTCGG
>CAMDKT010000698.1 GCA_945900935.1 Candidatus Sulfopaludibacter sp. SbA3
CACAGTCCTGTCAATAGCTATTGTATAGCGACGCAGCTACACTTTGCAAATCAGTATTTCCGTATATACACTGCGAGACGCGTTAACTCCCTCTCTATCAGTACTTTGCACGGAATTGGAAGCGCTGGCCTAGGAAACTCCCGCTAGCGTACGGCTGCAAGTAGCAGATTTTTCCGGGGTGGTCCTGCTGGGTCTTCTCGATCTCGGCAAGCGTGGTTCTAAAAACACCGTTGATGAACAGGGCCGTAGGCATATGTTCTTGGGCGAATCTTGATTATACTAACCCGCTATGCATCTAACCGTTTCCTTGATGCTCGGTCCAAGTTCCACCCGACACCGCTCTCGTGCCCAAGCCTGCGCCCTAAGACTCTGCCGGCCGCCTACGCGCTCCTTGGCAGCCAACGAGGCGAGGCCGGGCCCATCAACTCGGGCGTTGGCCAGGAACTTCGAGCAACACGAAATCGTCCCAAGACACGGCTTGGCGGGACAATCTAAGCTTCATAGGGGCTGTGACACAGGCGCGCGGCCGGTTGCCAGCGCGCCTGCCAGGCCGCGACCGGCGTCAGTTGCCGACGTAGGAAACGGTCACCGAGTCCGTGGCACTCTTGCCGGTGGCGTCAGTCACGGTGAGTTGGAACGTATAAGTAGCGTGGCCTTGGCCGAACTGCACTGTTGGCGTGGCGGTTGTTCCGCCGAGGATCGCGACCGACGGGCTACCGGCCGGGACTGTCCATTGATAGGTCAGCGGCTTGCCGTCGGAACTGGTGGATTGCGAGCCGTCCAGTTGCATCGTCCGGGTGGTTACGGTGGCGTTCTTCGGGCCGGCGACGGCTACCGTCTGGGCTTGAGAAGGCGGCGTGACGGGGCCGGGTCCGGCGGTTTCGAGCGGGGGGCGCAGAGTGTGAACACGAGTGAGGAAGACGCCGCCGAGGAGGATGACGCTGGGATCGCGCTGCACGTCAATAATCGTGGTTGCGATGAGTTTTCCGCTCTTTTCGATGCCTCGGGTGATAATGAAATCGTCGGAAGCGGTGGCGGTGTTGCCATCGGGGCGGTTAACGATGCGGTTGATGGTGCCGGTGCCGTTGCAGTTGACGGAATAGGTTCCATTGCTGGTGACGGCGGCGACAGTTCGCTGGCTGGTGGCGGACCCGGCGGTGGGCTGGTTCAGCGGACCGGTGCTGGTGAGGCCGCCTTTTCCGTCCAGAATCTCCGCCTGGATGCCGAGGCCGGCGCGGGAGCCGTGTGGTGACGAAAATCGAGCGACCGGTGGCGTTTGGGCTCTCGGCAACGCCTGACCAGAAGACGTTTATTTATTCGCGGCCGGTGACGGGTTCCGATTTGATGTTGATTGAGAACTTTCGCTGAAGTCAGTTAGCGCGTGGGCGTGGCGTTGCAGGATGGCGGGCAGGCTGGCTGAAAATGTCGAGCGTGGAAGGACTTGATCGGCGCCAGCGTCCAGTGCCTGCTTCTTTAGCTCGACTTGGACGTGCGAGACGAAGCCCAGCAGGTGGATATGCTTTGTCTCCGGTTCTTGCTTTAGTTGGCGGATTAACTTCACGGAGTCGAGAGTCTTGATGTTGAGATCAATGATGATCAGCACGGGCTGGTCTTTCACTAATTCGAACACCGTGGCATCCTCTTTAACGAAGATGACTTCCACGCCCGCGCGTTTGACCGCATCCATGATCTTGACCATGAAAAAAAGGTCGTCCAGAACAGCGACGATTTTCATTACACTTCGGCCAGTTCGAGGGTGGTCGCGGTGAAATAGGCGCAATCGGGGTGTTGGAAGACCAGCGCGCTGACGCTGGCTTCTGGTTCCATCATCATGCCTTCGGTGAGTTCGACGCCGATTTCATTCGGGTTTATGAGTTTCCAGATGCCTTGTTGGTCATCGAGATTCGGGCAGGCGGGATAGCCGAAGCTATAACGCTTGCCGCGGTACCGGCTGGTGAAGCGTTCCTGCATGGTCATGGCGGGCGAATCGGGGAAACCCCAATCTTCGCGGATCCGGCGGTGGAGCCATTCGGAGGCGCCCTCGGCGGTCTCGATGGCAAGGGCTTGCAGAGCGTGGGCCTTCAGGTATTCGCCCTTGACTTTGCATTCTTCGGCCTTTTCGCGGATTCCTTCGCCGGCGGTAACGACAAAGAGGGCGATGTGGTCGCGGCGGCCGTCGTCGGCCACGGGCAGAATGTAGTCGCTCAGGCAGAGGCCGTCGTCTTTAGGCTGGCGGCCGAATTGGAAGGTGTGAAACGGCGCGGTTTCCTGGTGTTTGTACAGATGGATCGCGTTACCACTACGTTCCACTTCAAAAAACTGCCAGACGGCGCGCACCTTCATGAAGCCGGCGGCCCAGTGTTTGACTTCCTCGACTTGATGAAAGAGTTCGAGCGCCTTGGGGTCCCGTTCGGCTATCAGCTTTTCGAAGTTACCTTTAAAGCCTAAGTGGCGACCGAATAACATGAAGGGGTTAATGTAACTCCATAGTTCGGCTAATTGCGGGACGTCGCGTTTCTTGCGTTCGTAGTAGGGAGCGGGCGGGATGGGGAGATCGATCCTGACTTTAGTGGCGCGTTGCTCGCTGGTGTTGACTACTTCGACGGGAACGGCTGGCGCTACGGTTCCCGGCTCCCATGTCGCGGTTGCGAGTGCGGCGTCACGGGTGGCGGCGTCGGTGATTTCATTCATGACACGGAGGCCGGTCATGGCGTCTTTGCAGTAGAAAGTGGGCGCGGCGTACTCGGGGGCGATGCGGGTTTTGCTGAACTTTTCGCTGAGCGCGGCGCCGCCGACGAGCAAGGGCACGCTGATACCGGCGGCATTGAAATCGCCGGCGGTGATGACCATTTGCTGGGTGCTTTTAACGAGCAAGCCGCTGAGCCCGATGGCGTCCGGTTTGTGCTCACGGTAGGCCTTGATCAGAGCTTCGGGGAGGATCTTGATTCCGAGATTGACGACGGTGAAGCCGTTGTTGGCGAGGATGATTTCGACCAGGTTCTTGCCGATGTCGTGGACATCGCCCTTAACGGTGGCCAGCACGATTTTGCCGCGCGCGGCGGTGTCGGCCTTCTCCATGAACTGTTCGAGATGGCCGACGCCTGTTTTCATCGCCTCGGCGGATTGGAGCACTTCGGCGACAATGAGTTCGTTGTTATTGAAGAGGCGGCCGACTTCGCTCATGCCGGCCATCAGTGGTCCGTTGATAATATCCAGCGGGTTTGCGCCTTCGGCGCGTTTGCGGTC
>CAMDKT010000699.1 GCA_945900935.1 Candidatus Sulfopaludibacter sp. SbA3
AAAAACTACCAGAATGACGGCGATTCCATTTATCGCCTCTTCTACGACACCGTCAAAGGCGGCGACTTCCGCGCCCGCGAATCGAACGTCTATCGCCTCGCCCAGATCAGCGTCAACATCATCGATCAAGCCGTCGCCCAAGGCGTCCCCTTCGCCCGTGAATACGGCGGCACCCTGGCCAACCGATCCTTCGGCGGTGCCCAGGTCTCCCGAACCTTCTACGCCCGCGGCCAAACCGGCCAACAACTCCTCCTGGGCGCCTATCAAGCCCTGGAACGCCAAATCGACGCCGGCCGCATAAAGATGTACCCCCGCACGGAAATGCTCGATCTCATCGTCATCGATGGCAAAGCCCGCGGCATCGTCACGCGCAACCTCGTCACCGGTCAAATCGACATCCACATTGCCGACGCCGTCATCCTCGCCACCGGCGGCTACGGCAACGTCTTCTACCTCTCCACCAACGCCAAAGGCTCCAACGTCACCGCCGGCTGGCGCGCCTACAAACGCGGCGCATTC
This sequence comes from Candidatus Sulfopaludibacter sp. SbA3, assembly GCA_945900935.1. Lineage (GTDB taxonomy): Bacteria > Acidobacteriota > Terriglobia > Bryobacterales > Bryobacteraceae. The sequence goes on from CAMDKT010000699.1 coordinate 520, forward strand.
TTCGGCAATCCCTGCTTCACCCAGATCCACCCCACTTGCATCCCTGTCAGCGGCGACTACCAGTCGAAACTAACACTGATGTCCGAGTCGCTCCGCAACGACGGCCGCATTTGGGTCCCCAAAAAACAGGGCGACACCCGCAAACCTCAGCAAATCGCCGAAACCGAACGCGACTATTATCTGGAACGAATCTATCCCAGCTTCGGCAACCTCGTCCCGCGCGACGTCGCCAGCCGCGCCGCCAAACGCATGTGCGATGAAGGCCGCGGCGTCGGCCCCACCGGCCTCGGCGTCTATCTCGATTTCGGCACCGCCATCGAGCGCCTCGGGAAACAAGCCATCACCGAACGCTACGGCAACCTCTTCGAAATGTACGAGCGCATCACCGGCGAAAGCCCGTACGAAGTGCCCATGCGCATCTTCCCCGCCGTCCATTACACCATGGGAGGCGTTTGGGTGGACTACCATCTCATGTCCACCGTCCCCGGCCTCTTCGTCCTTGGCGAAGCCAACTTCTCCGACCACGGTGCCAACCGCCTCGGCGCCAGCGCCCTCATGCAAGGCTTGGCCGACGGCTACTTCGTCATCCCCTACACCCTCGGCAACTACCTCGCTTCCAACCCTCTCGAAAAAATAACCGAAGCTCATCCCGACGCCCAAGCCGCCAAAGACGAAGTCGACAACCGCGTAAAAAAACTCCTCAGCATCAACGGCAATAGAACCGTCGACAGCTTCCATCGCGAACTCGGCAAGCTGATGTGGGACCACTGCGGCATGGCCCGCAACGCCAAAGAGCTGCTGGAAGCCGCCGCCAAAATACGAGACCTGAAAGCCGAATTCTGGCAAAACGTCAACGTCCTGGGCGATGCCGAAGACCTCAATCAAAGTCTCGAAAAAGCCGGCCGCGTCGCTGACTTCCTCGAACTCGGTGAGCTCATGTGCATCGACGCCGCTGACCGCAACGAAAGCTGCGGCGGCCACTTCCGCGAAGAGCATCAAACCCCTGAAGGCGAAGCCTTGCGCGACGACCAGCACTACGCCTACGCCGCCGCCTGGGAGTACAAAGGCGATGACCATCCCGCCAAACTTCACAAAGAACAACTCTACTTCGAGTACGTCAAGCCCTCCCAGCGGAGCTATAAATAAATGCGCCTGACACTCAACATCTGGCGGCAAAAAAGTCCCGTGGACAAAGGGCAAATGGTTCCCTACACGCTCGACAATGTGAGCGAGCACATGTCCTTCCTGGAGATGCTCGACGTCCTCAACGAGAAGCTAATCACCAAAGGCGAAGAACCCATCGCCTTCGATCACGACTGCCGCGAAGGCATCTGCGGGTCCTGCGGTTTCGTCATCAACGGAGTCGCCCACGGCCCCCGCCGCGGCACCACGGTCTGCCAGCTCCACATGCGCTCGTTCAACGACAACGACGAACTCTTCCTCGAACCCTGGCGCGCCGCCGCCTTCCCCGTTTTGAAGGATCTCATCGTCAACCGTTCGTCATTCGACCGCATCATCGGAGCCGGCGGCTACATCAGCGCCCCTACCGGCAGCGCCCCGGACGGCAACGCGATCCTGGTTCCAAAACCGGAGTCCGATATGGCCATGTCCGCCGCCGGCTGCATCGGCTGCGGTGCCTGTGTCGCCGCCTGCCCCAACGCCAGCGCGTCGCTTTTTACCAGCGCCAAAATCGCCCATCTGGGGCTGCTCCCGCAAGGCCAGCCCGAGCGCCATTCCCGAGCCTTGCATATGGTGGCCCAAGCCCACGAAGAAGGCTTCGGCAACTGCACCAACATCGGCGAATGCGAAGCCGTCTGTCCCAAGGGTATTCAACTGGAAAACATCGCCAGAATGAACCGCGACTTCTTAATCGGCGCCGTCTTATACCGCGACCCGCAGGCGGAAGCCGGTGCCGGGTAGAGCTATCTGGCCGCCAGCGATACCGAGCCTTCCCCGTTACCTTGCCTTCCCCGTTACCGAGCCACGCGGCGTAAGGGAGTGGTCTTTGGCGTCAACACGCCACCACAACTTTCAGCTAATCTGAGTGGATTCCATTCACACCTACAATTTGCGAGAATTGGTAAGACTCGCGGACTTGGAAGATGCTTGTAAAGATGCAGCCGCCGCCAGCGGGAAATTTCGGTTAAACTGGGATGTCATACTGGATTGGTCGGAGCAATGCCGTTATCAGCCGATAGCTCCGGAATCCGCCCGGTTACTACTCAAAGCCGTTGGCGAAAAACAACACGGGATCATTCCATGGCTCAAGCGTTACTGGTAAATTTGGACATTGATGCCGGCGCCGAGGTGGTAGACATCCTCGATCGCGCCGGTGTCAAGCCCTCCGTCGCGCTCTGGATGTTCGCGCCGGAATATGAGGATTGGCGCATCTTTCTCGCCGGGCGTCCCTTCGACGAACCCGGCACGAGTCAAGGGTATCAACTGCTCTCAGATGCACTGCGGGCCGCCGGGATGGACCACGCCGAAACGCTGCCGATAATAATTCTCCCCATGTCAGATTCCTTCGTCCGAAACGTCCGCCGGCTATATGCCAAGTCCAAGAACTTCCAAGGCAGACGCCTCGGCAGCCAGACCATCGGCGGGCGCTTCGTTGAAGACGCCTACGTCTATCGGATAGCTTAGTGGATAAGGGGCGCCCCGGCTCCCCCCAAACAACCTCAGACATCCTGATCTCCAAGGAAATTACTTCGAGCCAATTTCGTAGA
>CAMDKT010000700.1 GCA_945900935.1 Candidatus Sulfopaludibacter sp. SbA3
AGATATCCCCCCCGCCCGATCCGTATAGAGGTCCATCGCCACACGGTTCCCGTCGGGGGAAAGGCGGATCGACGCATATTTGTTCTCTTTCACCGCTTCGCCCAGAAGTTTCCCATCCCGGCTCAACCAGTTCAACTTGTAGGTTTCGCGCCCGCCACCCGTCCGGTAAACAAGCAGCCCGGTGTCCGATGTCCAGAACGCCGCTGTAAGGCTATTCCGGCCCAGTTCCAGGCCTTCGGCCAGCGGAGTGGCGTCTCCCTCCAGGCTGAGCTTTGCGGCGTCGAACGGCGACGCAAGCAGTGTCTGGTCGCGTAGCCACAACAGGAACCCCAGCCCGCTGTCGAAACACGGCGAGTAAACGGCCTTCGCTTCGGCGGCAAGGATCCGGAGCCGTTCCTTGGGATTGTCCAGTGATCCCGCGTAGATTCCCTGCACGTTCGGGTCGGCGCTCTGGATGAGGTATAGGAACCGTTTCCCGCCCGGAAGGAACTGCGGGATGCCATGAACGGACTCTTTGCGAGCGGTGTCCATTTGGGTGATTTGTTGCGGGATACCTCCGGCGGCGGGAAGCCGAAAGAGCCCTTCGTCCGAGCCGATCAGGATAACCCCATCGCGGCTCGATGCTCCGCCATGGGGCAAGGGCGCATCGCATAATACCTGCGGCGCTCCGCCGGCAATGTCGCTGCGCCGGATTTTTCCGCCTGAAAAGAATGCCACCGACTTACAGTCGGGCGACCAGAACGGGAAGCCGGCGCCTTCGGTCCCCTGCAACGGACGCGATTGGAGCGTATCGAGCGGGCGCAAGCACAATCTCGCAACTCCCTCTGACTCGGCGTTGAACACCATGTAACGCCCGTCCGGTGACAGGGCCGTGCCAGGCGTGGAGTAATAGGGAAAGACTCCGGGCGGGAACTGTGTACCCGCGGGAGATTCCAGCAGAAACTGAATGGACCCCGGCATCGCTCCGGTTGCATTCGCCGCCCGATACCAGCCGCCGCCGGCCGCCAGTAGGCAGACCGCCGCGACCGCCCAGGGCCAGTAGCTCGCCTTCACCGCCACCGGCTGAGCAACCGGCGATTTCCCGAAATTCTCAATCGCGATCCGCGCCTCGCCGATGTGTTGCAGGCGGCTTTTCAGGTTGCGGTCCAGACAGCGGCGGATCAACTCCCAGATCGGCCCCGCAGGAATCTCGCTGACATCGATCTCCGCCGTTAACACATGCGCCAAGGTATGCGAAACGGTCTCGCCATCAAACAGGCGCTTGCCCGTCAGCAGTTCCCGCAAAACAACGCCGAAGGACCAGATATCGGCGCGGCGATCGACTGGCTTCCCCGCCGCTTGCTCCGGCGGCATATAACTTGCCGTTCCCAAAATCAGCCCCGCCTCCGTCGCCCGCATCGTTAAAGTAGGCGAATCCGGCCCGGTTTGACTGGGACGCTCAATGGCCTTCGCCAGCCCGAAATCCAATACTTTAAACACCCCCGCCGGCGTCACGATCACGTTCCCCGGCTTCAAATCCCGATGAATAATCCCCTTCTCATGCGCCGCCTCTAAAGCCTCGGCAATCTGGCGCGCTGCGGCCAACGCTTCCGGCAACGGCAACGGCCCGCGCAACGTCGAACCCTCCACCAGCTCCATCACAATCGCGTTGCCTTCGAGCCCATAAATCGCCGCGATATTCGGATGGTTCAACAAAGCCAGCGTCTGCGCCTCCCGCCGGAACCGCGCCAGATAATCGGCATCCCCAGCCAAAAAAGGCGGCAACACCTTGATCGCCACATCCCGATTTAGCTTCGAATCGCGAGCCCGATACACTTCGCCCATCCCGCCCTTGCCGAGCAGGGAGACGATTTCATAAGCGCCAATTCGGTCACCGGTGGAGAGTGCCATTGCGTGCTTCCACATTCTACATGCTGGAGGGCCGCTCAAGGGTTATCCGCCAAGCCGGATTCCTGGTACGCTATCCCGATGCCAACCGTCCTTCGCGCGGGCCGGCAGGCGGAACGGTACGCCAAGTTCTGGCTGACTCCGGTCGCGTTGGCGCAAAGCCGGGGCTTTCGTACCGGCGAGATTTCGGAGATACTGGCTTTAGTGCGCGAAAACCGAGAACGGTTCCTGGAGCGATGGCATGAGTACTTTGACAGTCACACGTGAGCCGCTGGTGATCGCCGTCGAGGTCTCCGATACGGCATTGCATGTTGTTCTCGCCGATGGCCGCGAACTCTCCGCGCCGCTCGCCTGGTTCCCCCGTTTGTTGAATCCTACCGCTGCCGACAGGCTGCAATGGCGTCTCATCGGGGGCGGTATCGGCATTCACTGGTCCGCCGTGGATGAAGACATCTCCGTTGCCAGTTTACTCCGGGCTCATTGAGCCGATAAACTCAAGTCTCTCCAATGCCTCTCGCTCCAGGCGAAAAACTCGGCCCCTATGAAATCCTCGCCCGCTCGGCGAAGGCGGCATGGGGGAAGTCTATAAAGCCCGCGACACCCGCCTGGACCGCATCGTCGCCATCCAAAAGCTCAAGGTTCGCTTCAGCACCCGTTTCGAACAGGAAGCCCGCGCGATTGCCTCGCTGAATCATCCCCATATTTGCACCTTGCACGACATCGGCCCCGGCTATCTCGTCATGGAATACATCGAAGGAGCACCCGTCAAAGGGCCTCTCCCGCTTGCCGACGCGCTGCTATTCGGCGTACAAATTGCTCGACTTCGGATTGGCGAAGTTCATGGCCGGGCAGGAGACGGATGCGACGCTAACATTGGAAGGCGCGGTCATGGGTACGTCAGCCTACATGTCCCCCGAACAGGCGCAGGGCATGACGCTCGACGCGCGCTCCGACGTCTGCAGCTTCGGGTGCGTTCTTTAGAAAATGCTGTCCGGTGCCAGGGCGTTCCAGGGCACTTCCATGGCCAAGCGCCCAGCCGATCGGTTTCAAACAATCGCCGAAGTGCGTGCCGCGCTCGAAAAGGCGTTGGCGAAGCCGGCGGACACCCAGCCTTCCATTGCCGTGCTGCCCTTCGCCAACAGGAGCCGCGACGCCGCCGACGAGTACTGCAGCGACGGCCTGGCCGAGGAGATCATTAACCTCAGACATCCTGATCTCGCCGGGTTTTCCGGCTGAATAGTGGAAAAGCATTTGAGCCGAAAGGGGTTGCGAAGGGTTGTGGGAACGAGTCACAATGAACAAACCTGTATGCCGCAACTACAACTGCCGATCTTTCCGGAGGGGGTTC
>CAMDKT010000701.1 GCA_945900935.1 Candidatus Sulfopaludibacter sp. SbA3
CTTGCGCCGTATCCGCCCGTGCCAGCGACTCTTCGACAGAGCCGAAGGACAGTTCGTTCTGGAACGCTACCGCCCGCGTTTGCTCCTCGCTCCAACGGGATTCAAGGATTAATACACAGGAATAACGAAGCCAATAAACGAACATCGCCAGAGAGAGGACGATGATCACAACACTAGCAACCATTGTTCTTCCCGACTTGTTTGTTTTTACCGCGTACTCGGCCTCGTACTGGTAGTACTGAGCGTTAAGGAAAGTATAAAGGGTACGGAGTGGAGAAACAAAGAAAAACAGGGGTAGTAGGGCAATTTTCCTATCGGCCTATGCGCCCGTCGTAAGAGGTACTGCTTTTTCGTCGAACACCATGTGGGATGGCAGGACGCCCCGAGACTCGCAATCCTGCGCATACAGCCTGGCGTAACTGATGTTCAAATAGTCTGGTTCGGCGAAGCCCAGCATCCCCGCGACTCTGTCAATCCAATCGGCGGGGCCTTCGAGCTCCATATAGATTCCGATAGGCGTCTCATCGACCATCACAACTCCATCGTCGCCGGAGATTGCCCATTCGGTGCGGAATTTTTCGTAGCGAAAGCGCGGAACGTAGCCAAGCCGTTCGAGGATGACCCCAAACGTCTGGGGGTCCCCGACGGAGAGTTCGAGCTCTTCGCGCTCTTTATGACGCTTGACGGTGGCCGGGCCTTTATAAGTAAAGATGGACTTAATTCCGGCTTGGCGAATGCGGATCAACTCACCCCGGGCGCGGAGCGCGGCGTCGGGTGTGTCGAAGATCAGGTTGGATTCAAAAACACGCGGCTGGTAGATCTGAAAACCGAGGGATCGAAGCCGAATTTCAAGCGCCGGAAGATCGGGTACGGCGACCTTGATCTCAATTTCTTTGTGGAGCGCCCCAACTGCCATGCAGCCATCGTAGCAATAGTTGTGGTACTCTGCCTTACGGAAGTGAAATGCGCCCGTAGCTCAGCTGGATAGAGCATCTGGCTTCGAACCAGAGGGTCGGCCGTTCGAATCGGTCCGGGCGCACCATTTAAGACTTTTAGAATCAGTTGATTGGATGCGTGATAGAGCTGGAAACAGCAGCTTCAATTTGGCCAGTGTGCCGGATTTTGTGCGTACCCTGCGCTTCGTGGGCTCTCCGCATGGCGTCTAGAACGTGCTCCTTCTGCGGATGGACATAACGCTTCGTGGTGGAGAAGTCGCTGTGTCCGGCAAGGTAAGCCAGCGTATACGGATCCATCACTGTCGCCCAGCGAGTGAGGCAGGTATGCCGAAAGGTGTAGATGGGGAAGTGTGAGACTTCCGCCAATTCGCACGCCGCCGTGTGCTGCTTTTTGATGCTGAACTGTTCAATGTGTCCGCTTCGGGTGGGGGCAGGAAACACCCACTCCGACTCACCGGCAACCGTCCGCCGCATCTCCAGCACGCTTGCGGCCCTTTCGCTCAACGGGATCACCCGCCGCGCGTTCTCGGTCTTGCCGTGCGCGATGCGTAGCGTGCCCTCGGAGACTTCAGCCCACCGGAGCCGATGGCACTCCTCCGGCCGGAGGCCACATTCCAGTAACAGGACCGCCGCATCCCGGAGCATATAAGGATCGCGGGGAGGGATAGGTGTCTCGCCCCGCAGCGTTGCCCGGATACCCACTTGCGCCCGCGCGTAGGCCGCCAGCGCTTCATCGCCGATGGAGACGGCCGCCGCCAGATAGGTGGACTGCTCCTCGCTAGTCAAAACCCGCTCCCGCCGCTTCTCCCCCGGTAGCATTCGAACAATGGGGAGGACCTTCTCCACCTTTTCCCATTCCATCGCCAGTTTGAACATCCGACGGAGGACCTCCAACTTCCGGTTCATGCTGGAGACCGCGAAGCCCTTCTCCCGGAGGCCGGAGACGAACACGGTTATCTGCTCCTGCCGGATTGTGTCCATTGGAGCAGTCGCCAGCGCCGGGACCGCCAGCAAGGATGCGAGCCCGCCCTCGTAATACGTGAGGGTCCTCGGCTTGTCCGCGCAATGCTGCCGGATGAATGGAAGGAACTCCTTCTCCGCAAACTCCTTCAAGGTTGGGACCTTCAGCTTCTCCCGGATGCCAACCTCGCCCAGTGCGAGACGGTTCTTATGAGCGGACTCCATCTTCTCCGCCGTTCGCCGATTCGTCACCTTCGAACTTTCGCGGACCTCCTCCCCGTTCCATTGGAATCGGTACCACCAGATGTTGCCGCGTTTGAATACGCTCATTACGTTTCTGCCTCCTTCTATCTATTATGGTTTCTACTTGTTGCCAGCAACTACACATTAACATGTCTCACTCTGTGTTGCTTACAATCAAGGGCATGGGACGCCCGCCTGCCGCCAAAGATCAATCCGGCAATCCGTCGAAGACTTCAACCTGGCCGAAGATCACATTCCCGGCCCTTCCGGCCACACGGAAGACGCTTTCCGCCCTTGCCTTGCTTGAAGGCCGGACCCAACGGGAGATCATAGAAGACGCCCTCCGCGACTACGTAGCAAAGCTGCCAGCCGAAGACCGCCGCATGGTGGAGGCGATGGCGCGCCGCGCCGGGTCTGCCTCCTCCTCCCGCTCGCCCGTCGCCGCCGCAAGTTCCGCGTAAATGTCCGCGTCGATTTGGCGGATCGCTACGCCGGCCGCCCGGTTCTGCGAGACCAGGCGCAGAAATTCTTTTCTCGCCGCGCCCTTGCACCCCGGCGGCGGCGTCAGCTGCTCCTGGATCGGCTCAGGCATCTCTCTGCCGTTCGCGATCCAGCCGCGCCGTGAATCGGGTTTTTGCTGAAATCCTCTTAATGCCATTTGATTATCATTTTCCTAATTCCAAAGTTGGAAAAAACTCGCGGATGAGAGCAATCGCGGTGTTGTTGTCTGACGGCAGAGGATTCGAGGCCCCCCACCCCTGCAACACCAGCCGTATCAATCCGCCCACTCCAAAACTTGCGGTAGGATCTACGCCCCTCACCGGGCGGTGTTGCCCATCAGTCTCGAGGAACCACTCCTTCCCTCCGGGCCCAGGCAGTTGGCTCGCCAGGGATGACAATTCTCCACCGGGCATTAAGCTCTTCATCTAGCGGGAGTTTCCTACGTTGAAGCAGAAATAGTTCATAACCTCAATGAATCGAGCGCGTTAGGGGCGAGGCATCGTATATACCACGGAGCTTAGCGCAACACGGGTAGAGCCTCCAGGGCTTCGGCGAGAGCCTTTCGGCCCGGGGT
>CAMDKT010000702.1 GCA_945900935.1 Candidatus Sulfopaludibacter sp. SbA3
CCATAAAGTGGCCACGAGGACATGGATGCATAACATGGCCAGCGCGGCCACTTTATCGTCCCAGTCACAAACCCGGATAACACGTATTGGGACAGACCGGGCACTTTGGAAAAACTCCAGGGTGCCCGGTTTTGTATTCCTCCAGACTATGCGGTGTAACCGATATGTTCATAGTTGCCTGATTGACTGTCAACGGCCGTGTGGGACTCTGACTGCATCGCGCGAGGTGCGTTCTTAGTGGTGAAAGGAGCAGATGGAAACGGTCCGGCGCACCGCCAACCCGGGTAACATCAGAGATTTCGATACCTGATCGGCGCCGCGCGCGCGAGGAAATCAGGGTCGCGGAGGAGTTCACGGGTAATAGCGGTTGGCGCGCGGTGTGAACCCGTATAGAGTAGAGGAAATGATCACTCGCCTCATCCTCGCAATGCTGGTGTCGATTGCTGCCTGGGCCCAGGCAGCCAAGCCGGAGCGATTTGCGACGGCAATTGCCGCGTTCCTGGAGCAGGACAAAGTGAGCGCGCCGCCGAGGGGCGGGATCCTGTTTATTGGCAGCAGCATTTTTCGCCAATGGAAGAATCTGGGTGAGCAGATGGCGCCGTTGCCTGTCTTTAACCGGGCATTTGGCGGATCGCAGACGACCGACATTTTGCACTACATGGATCAAGTGGCTTTGCCGTATGTGCCGCGGATGATTGTCTATTACTGCGGGAGCAATGATGTAAATGCGGGGCGGACGGCGGGAGAGATTGCGCAGGGGTATCGGGAGTTTGCGGCAAGGGTACACGCGAAGTTGCCGGAGACGCGGATCTACTACGTGTCGATTCTTCGGGCACCGCAAAAGAAAGACCGATGGGATGTAGTGGATGCGGCGAACTCGATGGTGGAGTCATTTTCAAAGACGGATCCGCGGCTCGGGTATATCGACGCGAACCCGGCGGTGTTCCATACTTCCGGGCAGCCGCGGATAGACCTCTATCAGAAAGACCTGTTGCACTATCTGGAACCGGCGTATGTGGAGTTTACGGCGATCATTCGTCCGGTGATTGAACGGTCCTGGAAATCCCGATAACCCCTATAATCGAAGTAACTATGCGGAAGCGTCTGCTCAATGCGGCCGCCGTTGTCACGCTGCTGATTCTTGTCGGCCTCGTGATCTGGCAAGGCTCGTTCAATATGGGCAAGCTGGGCCCGGCGAACGTCGGCCAGGTCTACTTGTATTGGGCGATGTCGACGCTGGTGTTCCTGCTGATGGTGTGGCTGGCCTTCATGCTGTTCCGGCTGATGGTGAAGCTGTACATTGAACGCAGCCGGGACGACGAGGGCTCGCGAATCAAAACGAAGCTGGTGACGGGCGCGCTGCTGCTCTCGTTCCTGCCGGTGCTGTTCATGGTGCTTTGGAGTTACCAGGTGCTGAACATGAACATCAAACAGTGGTTCTCCCGGCCCGCGGAGAATGTGAAGCTGGTGCTTTCCGATACTGGCGTGGCGTTGCTAAACGAGTCACAAGTCCGGACCCGGGCGCAGGCGAACTGGCTGGCGTTGATGCCGGAAGTGGAAACGTTCGCGCGCGGCGGCCCTGGGAACAGCGACCTGTTTGAGAAGATCTGCGACGCCAACGACATTGTGGAAGTTTACATCCAATCGGCGGAGCGCGGAAAATTGTCCGTGTGCGCGTGGGATGCGCGGAACCGGTCGAATTCGGCGCGGCGGATTGTGGAGCGGGCTGCGATTCGCTCCGGCGGCACGCTGACGTTGACCACGCATCTTCCGGTGGATCTGGAGCAGAAGGAAAGGGAGATTTCCGGGTACGTGAGTGAGTACAACCAACTAGGCCTGGACCGCCAGGAGACGCGGCGGTTCTACCTTTTATACCTGGCGCTGATTACGCTGTTCATTCTATTTGTCGCGACCTGGGTGGCGCTGTTTCTGGCGCGGCAGATCACTGTGCCGATCACGGCGCTGCTGGAAGCGGCGGGAGAAGTGCGGCGGGGAAACCTGCGGCATCGGATTCGGGTGGGCGCGGTGGACGAGTTGGGTACTTTGGTGCGGCAGTTCAATGAGATGACGCAGGATCTGGAATCGTCGAGCCGGGAACTGGAGGCGCGGCGGCGGTTCACGGAGACGATTCTGGAATCGATTCCGACGGGCGTGATTTCGGTGGCGGCGGATGGGCGGATACAGACGGTGAACCAGGCGTTGCTGCGAATGTTTGGAGCGGAAAGAGCGCGCGCGGCGACGCGGCTGGAGCAACTCTTTCAGGCTGAGGACGTGATTGAGATCCGTTATCTGATGAATCGGGCGCGGCGAACGGGCGTGGCCTCACGGCAGCTCGATGTGCCGCAGAACAGGCAGATGCTGCACCTTTCGGTAACCGTTGCGCCGATTGATGAGCGCGTGACGTCGGGCTACGTGATTGTGCTGGAAGACACATCCGAACTGTTGCGGGCGCAGAAATCGGCGGCCTGGCACGAAGTGGCCCGGCGGATTGCGCATGAGATCAAAAACCCGCTGACTCCGATTTTGTTGAGCGCCGAGCGCATCGCGCGCCACTTGGAACGGAGCGCGGCGTCGCCCGAATTTGCTCGCGTGGTCCGGGACTGCACGCGGATCATTCAAGAGGAAGTTCTAAGCGTGAAATCGCTGGTGGATGAGTTCTCGCAGTTCGCGCGATTTCCGGCGGCGCAGCCGCAGGCTTCGGATTTGAACGAAGTGGTAGAGTCGGCTCTAGCGGTGTTTTCAGGACGGCTGGAGGGGATTACGATTCACAAGGTAATGGGCGAAGGACTGCCGGTGGTAAATCTGGACCGGGAGCAGTTTAAGCGAGTGGTGGTAAACCTGATTGACAACGCGGCGGAGGCGATGAAAGAGGTGCCGTGGCGGCACTTGTCGATTCGGACGCTGGCACCGACGCCGGACACGGTGGAGTTGATAGTGGCGGACTCCGGAATCGGAATCTCGCAGGAAGACCGGGAGAAATTGTTCCTGCCATACTTTTCGACGAAGGATCGGGGGACGGGCCTGGGATTGGCCATTGTCGCTCACATCCTGACGGATCATGGCGCGCAAATCCGCGTAGAAGATAACACGCCGACGGGAGCGCGATTCACGATCGAAGTGCCTGCGGCGGCTGAGGTGAAGGTATGAAAAGCCGTCGGCTTTTGATCGTGGATGATGAACCAGGAATTCGCACGACTCTAGCCGCGGTGCTGGAGGAC
>CAMDKT010000703.1 GCA_945900935.1 Candidatus Sulfopaludibacter sp. SbA3
CCCCCTCCGGAAAGATCGGCAGTTGTAGTTGCGGCATACAGGTTTGTTCATTGTGACTCGTTCCCACAACCCTTCGCAACCCCTTTCGGCTCAAATGCTTTTCCACTATTCAGCCGGAAAACCCGGCGAGATCAGGATGTCTGATAATACAGAAGGCCACGCTATTTAGATCCCCATGACTATTCCCTTTGAACCCTCACGCTCTTACGTATACAACTCCGCCCGGTATGAACTGCTTCCCCAATTGGCGGAAATTGCACGAGGGTTGAGGGACCAGCCGTTTCTCCTACGAGAGTTATCCAAACAACTCCTTTCTGAAACCTACACGCCGCAACAACTCGATATCCGGGTAAAAAAAGCGAAGTCCGACGCAACAGAAAAGATGAGTTCCATTTTCGGTTTCTACATCCCGTTTCTGGCCGAGAACCTGAAAGTGTTTGAGAACCTGGGCGGCGGCCAGTTTCGAAATATATCTCTCGATGAAGGGCTTGCAGAAGCGGATGCGGTTGCGACGGATGTCGAATCGAACGATGCCGGCCTCATCTATGCGTACTCGTTCCCTTCCATCATGAAGCCGAGCAGCAGATTTCCGATTAAGGTGGGGCTGACCACGACGGGCGATGCAGAAGCCCGTGTGAGGCATCAGTGCAAGCAGACATGCTGTTTCGAGTTTCCGGTTGTCCTCAGGACATGGGCCGTTCAGCGGGTGGCAGCGGTAGAAGACGCAATCCATTCGACGCTCGAGGCGAGAGGTTCGAGGCGTAGCGCGCCGGGATCTGAGTGGTTCGATACGACCGTCGACGAAGTGGAGTCGATCGTGAACTTCGTGCAGCCAATGGCATAGCCGATTGAACTGTCCTTCTGAAGACGGGGTTCGTCCGCCCTAAGGAAGTAGAATCGCATTAGAACGAGAATCGCACACCAAGCTGGATGCGGCGGGGATCGGCGGCGGCGGTGAAGCCGAGCGGTTGGCTTGGGGTCCGGTCATCGCGGCCCCGGAGATTAAAAGGTCCGGAGATGTTGCCAACGACGTTGTTGACGGTGGTGTAGTTCAGATTGTTGAGGAGATTGAAGGCCTCGGCCATGAGTTCGATCTTCTTGTTTTCGCCGGCGGAAAAGCGGCGGGAAACGCGCATGTCAAACGTCGCGAAGGATGGGCCGATGCCGGTGTTGCGGCCGGCGAAGAAGGGACGATCGGTGGTGTTGTGACGGTCGTTATTCAGCTCGGTGCCGGCGAGGAGGTTAAAGGGCCTGGCGCTGGAGTAGCGAACGATGGGCGTGAATAGGAAATCGGCGCAAAGCCTATTAGTCTTCTCTGGAGTTTGAAGGACGGCATAGAAGACCACTTTATGGCGCTGATCGAAGCTCGATAGCGCGCGTTCGGCGCGGCGGTTGGTTTGATCGTTGGGTTGAAAATCCGAGTTGAAGTCGGTGGTTTCATCAATGGCTTTGGCGAAGGTGTAGTTGAAGTGAAGCGTGGCGCGGCGGCTGGCGCGATGGGTGGCTTCGAGCATCAGGCCGTGATAATCGCTGTTGGCGTTGGCTTCGTAGAGATTTTCCTGAAAGACGAGCGGGTTGACGAAGAAGCCAACGCCGGTGGGATTGGCGGCGTGAGGGCCCCAGTCGCGGATGCCTTTGGCGGGATTGACGGGGGCCGGGAGCAGGTTAATATCGCGGGAGGTGGTTAGGTGGATGCCCCGGACGCCGACGTAATTCATGGAGAATGCCAGGTTTTTGACGATTTCCCGTTCGATGCCGAAACTGAGTTGTTGGGCGTAGCCGTTGACGTAATCCGGGGCGGGGCGGAAAAGAACGGTAAGCGGAGGGCGGGGTCCGGTCTGACTGATGTTGATGCCGAACTGCGTGAGGTTGGCGGCGGTGATGGACCGTTGAGGCGTGGGGATGCCGATGACGCCTTGGGCGCGGAGGGTGGAAAAAATATTGATAGGCCCGCTGGGCGCGGTGGGGGCGGCGGGGTTCAGAACGCTCAGAACCTGGGCGATTTGGCGGCGGCCATCGATTTCATTGAGAGCTTGGACGACGTAGTCGATCTGGAAATCGATGGGGGCGTAGAAGAGGCCGTAGCCGCCGCGAATGGTGGTTTTGTGGTCTTTGCCTGGGGCCCAGGAGAAGCCGAAGCGGGGGGCAAAATTGTTGGTGTCCGTGGGGAGCGGCAGGCGGCGATTGTCGCGTTCGTAGCGGAGGCCCCAGTTCAGCGTAAGACCAGAGAACGGCGTCCAGGTGTCCTGCGCGTAGAAGGCGTAGAGGGGATGAGTGGCGCGGACAATGGAGTCACCGAAGCCCTGCTGGTAACTTTGGGCGAGGCCGAGGTTGAAGGCTTGCAGCGAGTTGATGGTAGTGGCGGCGAGGGCTGGGTTGACGAAGGCGGCGGGCAGTGTGCCGAAGGTGAAGCGGCCGCTCATGAACGTTGCCGAGTCCGCGGTGACGTTGCGAATGAGAATATTGGCGCCGAACTTCCAGGCATGTTTGCCGCGGAATAGGCTGACGTTGTCGGCGATCTCGTTGCGGCGCGTGAGGGTACTGGAAGGGAGGAAACGATCGCGATTGAAGGCGCCGAAACCGGCGATGTCGAGCGAAGGTCCGTAAGGATAAGTGCTGGTGGTGGCGAGGACAT
Source organism: Candidatus Sulfopaludibacter sp. SbA3 (assembly GCA_945900935.1). Classification (GTDB taxonomy): domain Bacteria; phylum Acidobacteriota; class Terriglobia; order Bryobacterales; family Bryobacteraceae. Next base: position 2,636 of record CAMDKT010000703.1, read on the forward strand.
AGTGATTGAACTGGGCGCGGAATTCGTTGACAGCGCGCGGGGAGAAGGAGTGGAGCCAGTTGAGGAGGACGGTGTGGTCGCGGAAGTCCTGGAGATAGCCGCGGGACTGGCCGATGAGGGCGCCAATGCCTTCGTTGGTGTCGTTGATGTTCGTGGCATTGTATCGAAAGCTGATGGAATCGCTATCGCTGAAGCGGTGGTCGAAACGCATCAGGCCTTTGTGGTCTTCGGTTTTGTAGGGGAAAACGCCGCTGTTACGGCGGAACATTTCCTGGACGGATGGGGGCGTGGAGAGAGCGGCGCGGAGTTGGCCGGCGGGGCCTGCGGGAAGGTTTTGGAGAATGGCTTCCTGGGCGCGGGTGGGGCCGAAGATAGAGAGGTCCGTGAGGACGGGGACGGCGCGATTTTCGCGTCTTCGAAGACGTTCTCAAGACTACCGAGTTCTCACCAACCTGACAACGCCCCCTCTCACTGCTTCTTATCCATATTCATTTTGAGTTGAGATCGTTCAATGGACAGAGTGATCAATCGGTCGATGAGCTTTTTGAATCGTTTGAAATTCGAGACCTCGG
>CAMDKT010000704.1 GCA_945900935.1 Candidatus Sulfopaludibacter sp. SbA3
CGGCAAAGTAGTCGTCGAAGGCAAACCTGAGTCCAGCCTGTTAATCGAAGCCGTCAAACGCACCCATGTCCGCCTCAAAATGCCCCCCGTCGGCGCTCTCACAAAGGACGAAATCGCCAGCCTCGAAGACTGGGTCCGCCAAGGCCTCCCCTGGCCGGAAAAGCAAGAACAGGTCCAAACCACCGTCACGAAAATCACCCCCGAACAAAAGGCCTTCTGGTCATTCCAGCCTCTAAAGCCCGCCACCAGCCAACCCATCGATTCCTTCATCAACGCCAAGCGCAACGCCGCCAAAATCACTCCCGCCATTCCAGCCGATCCCCGCACTTGGCTTCGCCGCGTCACCCTCAGCCTCACCGGCATCCCTCCCACCCCCGAACACGCCGACGCCTTCGCCAATAATCCCGATAAAGCCCACGCCATCGATCGCCTTCTAAATACCCCCCAATACGGCGAACGCTGGGCCCGTCACTGGCTCGACCTCGCCCGCTACTCCGACGGCCAACTCGCCGCCAGCGTCGACACGCCGCTCCCCAACGCCTGGCGTTACCGCGACTGGGTCATCGATTCCCTCAACAACGATCTCCCTTACAACACCTTCGCCAAAGCCCAAATCACCGAAATCCCCAACCACATCCCCGCCCTCGGTTTCCAGGCCCTCGGCGCTGGTGCCAACGATCAACTCGACGTAACTACGAAGGTCTTCCTAGGTCTCACCGTCGGCTGCGCCCAGTGCCACGATCACAAATACGATCCCATCCCCACCAAAGATTATTACTCCCTCCTCGGCATCTTCCGCGGCACACAAACCGACGAACACGCCCTCGTCGAAAAGCAGGAAGTGGAGCGCTACAAAGCGCAAAAGAAGAAGGTCGACGACCTAAAAGAAATTCTAGCCGACTACCTCGCCGACCAAACCAAACAACTCACCAACCTCCTTGCCCGCGACACCGCCAAATACCTCCTCGCCGCCTGGAACAATTCGCCCGTTGGCCTCGACGAAGAAACCTTCAAACGCTGGAAAACCTACCTCGCCGAAGGCAACAAAGAGCACCCCTATCTAAAGCCCTGGTACGAACTCCTCAAAACCTCTCCTACTGAACAACAAGTCAAAGCCGAAGCCGAAAAATACCAGCAGTTCGTCCTCGAACTCCTCGACGAAGCCGCCGAAGTGGACGACAAAAACTACGTCGCCTTCGGCGGTCGCAAAGGTCAGAAGAACGAGAACACCCGCCAGTACACCAACATCGTTTCGCTCCCCGTTCTCAAGTTCTACCAGTGGCGTGAACTCGCCTACAAACCCTACGTCACCGACGGCTTTAAAGCCCCCGGCGGCGTCTATTTTTACGACGCCAAACAGATCGACCGGTTCCTCGGCGGCATTGCCAAAAACTACGCCGAAAAGCTCCGCGCCGAAATCAAAGCCGCCGAAGCCGATCTCCCGCCCATGTACCCGTTCCTTCACTCGGTGAAGGACGCAGCCAACCCCGCCGACATCAAAGTCGCCCTCCGCGGCGATCCCAAAACTCCCGGCGAAATCGCTCCCCGCCGCTTCCTGCAGGTTCTCTGCGAAGGCGAGCCGGAGCCATATAAACAAGGCTCCGGACGCGCCCAGCTCGCCGAGTCAATCGTCAATCATCCCCTCGCCGCCCGCGTCATCGTCAACCGCGTCTGGCAGCATCACTTCGGCAAAGGCATCGTCCGCACCCCCTCCAACTTCGGCCGCATGGGCGAGCGTCCCTCGCACCCGGAACTCCTCGATGAACTCGCCGCCCGCTTCATCGCCAATGGCTGGAGCCTCAAGAAACTCCACCGCGAAATCCTCCTCACCGAAACCTACGCCCGCGCCACCGCGCCCAACGCCGACGCGGATCCCGATAATAAACTCCTCGCCCATTTCCCCCTCCAGCACCGCCTCGACATGGAAGCCATTCGCGACTCCGTACTCCACGTCACCGGCCAACTCGACCACAAAACCGGCGGCCCCTCCTCCAACATCACCGATACCAACAAACGCCGCTCTCTCTACTTAACCGTCAGCCGTACCCGCCTCGATCCCGCCATGGCGCTCTTCGATTTCCCTGACGCCAACGGCTCCACCGACGAACGCGCCGTCACCGCCGGCCCCTTGCAAGGCCTCTACTGGCTCAACAGCGCCTTCGTCACCAAACAGGCTGCGATGCTTGACGAACGCCTCAGCAAAGAAGCCAAAGGCACCAACGAACGCATCGAACGCGCCTACAAACTCCTCTACGCCCGCCTGCCCGATTCCGCCGAAATCAAACTCGGCATACAATACATAATGTCCGGCGGTCCAAACGCCTGGCCCAAATATCTGCAAGCCCTCCTGGGCTCCAGTGAATTCTCGAGCGTGAACTAACATGTTTCCACGACGTAAATTTCTCCAATCTCTCGGCGGCGGCTTCGGCCTCAGCGCCCTCCAGGGCATGCTCCAGGCAGACCCGGCAAGAAAACCCCACTTCACCCCAAAAGCCAAACACGTCATCTTCCTGTTCCTCAACGGGGGCATGTCCCAAGTCGATACTTTCGACCACAAACCCGCCCTCGCCAAGTACGATGGCCAACCCATGCCCGGCCCCAAAATCCGCACGGACCGCGCCAGCGGCACCCTCATGCGCAGCCCCTGGGAGTTCAAAAAACACGGCCAATCGGGTCTCGAAGTCAGCGAGATATTTCCCCAAATCGCGCAGCGCATCGACGACTTCTGCCTCATCAAGTCGATGCACACCGACAACGGCAACCACGGCCCATCGCTGCAATTGATGAACTGCGGCCACCAGCTCCCCGGCCGTCCATCCATGGGCTCATGGCTTACTTACGGTCTCGGCACGGACAACAAAAACCTCCCCGGCTTCATCGTCCTCTGCCCCGGTTTCCCCGTCCTCGGCTCCTCGCTTTGGAGCGCCGGCTACATGCCCTCCGGCTACCAGGGCGTGCATATTCACAACGAAGCCGTCGAGCCGGAAAAACTCATCAGCCATCTGAAAAACGCCCAACTTACCGTCGACGAGCAACGCAAACAGCTCAACCTGATCGACCAGCTCAACCGCCGCTACATGGAGCGCGTCGGCGACCAGCCCCAACTCGAAGGCGCAGTGCAATCGATGGAGTCCGCCTTCCGTCTCCAGACCGAATCGGCCGGGCTATTCGACATCCGCAAGGAGCCCGAACA
>CAMDKT010000705.1 GCA_945900935.1 Candidatus Sulfopaludibacter sp. SbA3
CATCATCTCGCGCAGAACGCACACGACGTCGCCGCTCGACATCTCTGCGTTCAACTCAACGCCACCGAGACCGTTTTCCCGGGTACCGATTTGCGCCTCGTCTACGAAATTGGCTCGATGTAATTTCCTTGGAGATCAGGATGTCTGAGTATCGTGAAGTTCGCCGATGAGGCCGAAGCGGCGTTTGGGAAGATCGATATTCTGGTCAACAACGCCGGCTGCAACGTGCGCAAGCCCGCCGTGGACATCAGTTGGGACGAGTACAATCTGGTGCTGGAAACGAATCTCCGCGGAACGTTTTTCGTCGCGCAGCAGATCGCGAAAAAGATGATCCCGCGCGAGTATGGGCGCATTGTGAATATAGGGTCGGTGACCTGTGTGTTCGGTTACGCCGGCATCGCGCCGTACTGCGCCAGCCGAGGCGGAGTTAAGCAGCTCACCATGGCGCTGGCCGATGAGTGGGGCCAGTTTGGCATCACGGTGAATTGCCTCGCGCCTGGGTGGTTCCGCACGGAGCAGAATAAGGTGCTCTACGACAATCAGGAGTGGCTGGAATATTTGAAGGATCGCATTCCGGTGAAGCGTCCGGGCCAGCCGAACGATCTGGATGGCGCGGTGGTGTTTTTGGCCTCGGAAGAGAGCCGTTACGTATCGGGGCAGACGCTGCTGGTTGACGGCGGGATTTCCACTGGGGCGACCCGGGCTTCGGTGCAGACGAAGTAGCGGGCCGTGTCACTCAGTGTCACTCAGTGTCAGGCACCTATTATCGTTGCCCTAATTTGGCTAGAATTGAATGATGATCGACTGGTCACAATGCCCCGCAGTGGAGAGCATACCCGGCAAAGTGAGCGGTGCCTGGGTGTTAAAGGGAACACGCACGCCGGTGCGGGTGCTTTTCGAGAACCTCGAAGCGGGGATGAGCATAGAGGAAGTGATGGAACAATTCCCTGTGAACCGCAAGGAGATCGACAGCCTGATGGCGTTTGTGGCGCGGTCGCTGGAGAAGGCTCCGAGTTACCGGTAATTGAAGTCTAGGATGCGGATTCTCTTCGACAACGGCACACCGAGGGGCCTCGCCCGATTTCTGGGCGGGCATACCGTGGTTGAAGCTCGCGCCCGAGGGTGGGAGGATCTGGAAAACGGAGATCTGATTGCGGCAGCCGAGGCCGCCGACTTTGAGCTGCTGGTGACTACGGACAAAAACATTCAGTACCAGCAAGACCTCACGGGGCGCAAACTGGCGATTGTTGTACTCGAGCATTCGCACAGCGTAGCGGCCGCGGTTGATGCGGCGATTCCTGGCAGCTACTTCGAGGTGGAAGTGCCGTTTCAGGATTAGCTTTCCGTTGACAAGTTCGCCCTCAAAACTCCAGCCGTAATCCCAACTGATGCACCCGCGCGCCACGAGCCGTACTAATTGTCCTTCCCGCGAGAATGTCCACCTGCGTCCGCTAGCAGGATGGATTTGCTCTTCTACATTGTCCATTTAGATTCACCGGCTTAGGCTAACAAGCTGAATCAAGCCAAGGATTCCTGGGATAAACTCTTAAATGGAATTGACGGAATTCACCGGCGAAGTACTCATGGAAATCCGGGTACGCCCAGTAGAACGAAGCGAGGAAGCGCAGTAGCAAGAGCAGATGGCGCGTCATCACTATCTGGGCGGGTGCTTAATCGTTTTCGGGGTTTCGCCTGTTTCAGCCGAGGAATCACAGGCTGTGGTCGTTTATTTGATGGCTGTTACCGAGCCGCGACCGTCAGGGAGTGCCCATGGGCCTGCGGCCCACCAAAACGAACGAAGGCGCGAGCGACCGGTGTCGTGGAATCAACAACTTGGATCGCGCCTTCAACAGATCGGTCCCCCCCAAACAAAATTCAGCAGTACAATAGGGACAAGGTAAAGGCAGGAAGATATTCATGAACTGGCTTCAAAATCTCAAGCAACAGAAATTGCTCTCGCTCACCCTCCTCGTGTTCACCCTTTCAGTGGGCATCCTGATCGGCACCCTCGTCAGCGGCTCCGTCAGCGCCGCCAAGGGGCAAGCCGTCGCCCCGGACGCCACGCCCCTCGCCATCCCCCCGGCCTCTTCCTCCCCAAATGAATTCACCAAACTCGCCAAGCTGGTCGAGCCCTCCGTCGTCAATATCACTTCCGAAGTCACCTCCAAAGCCCCCACCGCCCGCCGCCGCGTAGCCCCCGGCGAAGAAGCCGACGAAGACGGCGGCGACGAAATGGAAATGTTCCGCCGCTTCTTTGGCCGCCAAGGTCAGGGCGGAGGCCAGCCCAACGCCAAGCCCCGTCCCCGCGAAGCCACCGGCTCCGGCTTCATCGTCGACAAGAACGGCTACATCGTCACCAACTTCCACGTCGTCGAAAAAGCCGACTCCGTCAAAGTGAAAATCTCCGGCGACGATAAAGAGTACAAGGCCAAGGTTATCGGCTCCGATTGGGAAAGCGATATCGCCGTCATCAAAATTGACGCCGGCCGCCCCCTCCCCGCCCTCAAAATCGGCAACTCCGACGCCGTCCAAGTCGGCGATTGGGCCGTCGCCATCGGCTCCCCCTTCGGCCTCGCCGCCACCGTCACCGCCGGCATCATCAGCGCCACCGGCCGTGACCTCCCCAGCGCCGAACAGTTCCAGCGCTTCATCCAAACCGACGCCGCCATCAACCCCGGCAACTCCGGCGGCCCCCTCGTCAACATCCACGGCGAAATCATCGGCGTCAACACCGCCATCGCCACCCAATCCGGCGGCTATCAGGGCATCGGCTTCGCGCTCCCCGCCAACCAGATGGTGAAGGTCTACAACAGCATCATTCAATACGGTCGCGCCAAGCGCGGCTCCATCGGCATCTCCTGGAACAAATACGAAAAGTCGGAAGTCCTCAAAGCCGCCGGTGTTGCCAACGGCGTTCTCGTCACCACGGTCACAGCCAAAGGCCCCGCCGAAAAGGCCGGCCTCCGCGCCGAGGACGTCATCATCGCCATCAACGGCAAGAGCATCAAGAACGGCGATGAACTGGTCGCCATCGTCGCCGAAACCCCGGTCGACACGAACGTCAAAATCACCGTCGACCGTGGCGGAAAGAAGCTCGACCTGACCGTCCTCGTCCAGGACCGCGTCGAAGTTTTCAAGGATAACGAACGCTTCGCCCGTCACCGCGATGAGATCGAAATCCCCACCAAGGTCG
>CAMDKT010000706.1 GCA_945900935.1 Candidatus Sulfopaludibacter sp. SbA3
ACGAAGGCGAGTTCCACTTCCCAGTCGGTCTTTTCGGAACCTCGCGGAATCATCACGTCGTCATTGGGGCCAACCAGCGAAGTGGTGCTCTTGAAGAAAACGATCGGCTCTTTCGGAATGTCCAGTCCCGATTCCTTGGCGTGATCGGCGTAGTTCAGGCCGATGCAGACAATCTTGCTCGGGCGGGCCACGCACGAACCGAGGCGTGTGCCGGGATCGACCGCGGGTGCCGCTTCAGCGTTGGCCGAGGCCCACGCCGCCAGCCGTTCCAGGCCGTCGCCGCCGAAGAAGGCTTCGTCATAATCGGAGCCGAACGCGGATGCGTCAATCCGGCGGCCATCGGCCAATTGCAGACCGGGCTTTTCAGCGCCGGGATTTCCAAATCGAATGAGTTTCATAAGGGCTTGTTCGATTATCCCAAATCCGGCGGTTCATTCCGGAAAGAAGCAGCCAATTCGAGTTCGCCGCGGCAGCGATTTACTTCACGAGCGGCTGCTGCTTGCCGAGCACACCCTCGAGCGAACCGGCCCCGGTACTTCTGGCCGAGCAGAAGACAGTAGATCCCCATGCGGTAAGCCATGTCCCTATCGTTGGCGCTTTGAAACTCGATGTGAAGAATCGTGCCATCCGCCAGCAAAGACGCCAGTCGTAGTTGCTGCCATCTTTCAGCGAATCGTCAGCGTGCCGCCGTCGACGGGCAATCCGGTGCCGGTGATGAACGCGGCTTCGTCCGAGCAAAGGAATAACGCCGCGAAGGCGATCTCCTCCGGCTGCGCCATGCGTCCGATCGGCTGCGCTTTGGAAAGTTTCTCAAACATTTCCGCTTCCCGTCCGGGATAATTCTTCGCAATGAAGCCATCGACAAACGGCGTATGCACGCGCCCGGGCAACAGCGCATTGCAGCGAATGTTGTCGGCCAGGAAATCTTTGGCCACCGCGTAGGTCATGCTGAGCACAGCGCCCTTGCTGGTGGCGTAAGCAAAACGGTCGTTGATGGCCATCACCGATACGCAGGAGGCAAGATTCAAGATCGCCCCGCCGCCATCGGCGACCATGAATTTCAAAGTCGAACGCAGGCAGTTGGCGGGCCCGAATACGTTCACACGCTGGACCCGCTCGAAGTCCTCCGGCGTCGTGTTCAAGGCATTACCGACGTGGGCGATGCCCGCATTGTTGACCAGAATGTGAATTCGGCCGCGGCGCGCATGAATTTCGTTGATAACAGCGTCAACCTGCGCGGCGTCGGTTACGTCGCAAGCGACGGCGGAGGCTGTCCCGCCATTTGACGCAATCGTGGCCACGGCCCGGTTCATCTCTTCTGTGTTGCGGTCCAGTATTTCCACCGCCGCCCCTTCCTGGGCGAATAGCTTGGCGATCGCCAAGCCGATGCCGGAGGCGCCTCCGGTGATGATCGCTGTCTTCGATTCGAGTTTAGGCATTGCCCTTATTGTCTCGTACAATGAAAGGATTCATGAAAGCCCACGTATTTGTGACGTTGAAAAAAACGGTCCTGGACGCCCAGGGGAAAACGGTTTGCCAGGCGCTTCGCGGCCTGGGTCATAGCTCGATCACCGAGGTGCGCCAGGGAAAATATTTCGAGATCGATATCGCCGATGGTGCCGATCCGGCCGCCGTTCGCGCCGAAGTGGATTCGATCGCCCGGGAAATCCTGGCTAATCCTGTGATCGAAGACTACCGCTTAGATATCGAGGAATAGACGAGCAACTTATGTGTGGCATTGTCGGCTACGTCGGGGCGCGGAAGACGGTGCCAATTATCCTGGAAGGTCTGCGCCGTTTAGAATACCGCGGCTATGATTCAGCCGGAATAGCGGTTGTGGGAGCCGATGGCAGTCTGGTAATCCGGCGCGCGTCGGGGAAACTGCACAACCTGGAAGAGGCTGTGCAACTCTCTCCGGTCGACGGCAATTTCGGCATTGGCCATACGCGCTGGGCCACGCACGGCCGCCCGACGGAAGAAAACGCCCATCCGCATACCGGCCCGGCCAGAAAAATCGTACTGGTTCACAACGGCATTGTTGAGAACTATCTTGAATTACGCCGTGAACTCGAACAGCGTGGCCACGTCTTTGTCACCGAGACCGATACCGAAGTCGTTGCGCATCTTGTCGAGGTATACGTTTCCGAAGGCCAGAGCTTCGAAAACGCCGTCCGGACCACCGTCAAACGGATCAACGGCGTCTTCGCCCTGGCCATCATGTCCTGCGATGAGCCGGGTAAAATCATAGCCGCCCGCAACGGTCCGCCAGTCGTCATCGGCCTCGGCGATAACGAGTATTTCGTCGCCTCCGATGTCCCGGCCATTCTCAGCCATACACGCGACATGTTTTTCCTCGACGACGGCGATCTGGCTGTGGTGACCCGCGATGGCGTGAAGCTGACAGATTTTGATGGACTGCCCATAAAGAGGCAGGTTACCCACATTTTGTGGGATCCGATCCTTGCCGAAAAGGGCGGCTATAAGCACTTCATGCTGAAGGAAATCTACGAACAGCCTCGCGCCGTTCGGGACACGCTTCTGGGCCGCGTCGGGCAGGAATCGGGGAAGATTTTCCTGGAAGAAATGGCCATCACTCCGGAGGAGTTCGGGGCCTTTCAACAGATTCGGATTGTCGCCTGCGGAACCAGTTGGCATGCCGGTCTCACAGGAAAGTTCATGATTGAACGCCTGGCTCGGCTGCCCGTGGAAGTGGACTACGGCAGCGAGTTCCGCTATCGCGACCCCATCATTTTGGAGAAGACTTTAACGGTCGTGATCTCGCAATCGGGCGAGACTGCCGATACGATCGCCGCCCAGCGCGAGGCGAAGGGGAAGGGTTCAAAGACGCTGGCGATCTGCAACGTGATCGGCTCCATGATTCCGCGCGAGGCATCGGGAACGCTGTTGACGCATGCGGGGCCGGAGATCGGCGTCGCATCGACGAAAGCATTCACTTCGCAAGTCACGGCGCTTTTTATCCTGGCCATGTATCTCGGCCAACGGCGAGGCACGCTGAGCGACGAGGCATCCAAAGACCTGGTCGGCGAGCTGGTTAAATTGCCGGGTAAACTCGAACATCTGCTGAGCAAAGATAACCACTACGAAGACATCGCCAAGGCCCTCTTTCGCTCGACGGACTTCCTGTATCTGGGGCGCGGCATTCATTTCCCGATCGCCCTCGAAGGCGCATTGA
>CAMDKT010000707.1 GCA_945900935.1 Candidatus Sulfopaludibacter sp. SbA3
GGGATTAAAGAGGCACCGACTGAATATGGCTCCGAAGTTAGCCTTTTTAAAGGCCTCATGTTGATTGAAGTCGTCGTCGTCGGAGTAGTGGCCGTCGGAGTCAAAGTCCGTATACCAACAGTTACGGGTTGACTCGGCCAAGTTGACCATCTGGCCGTGGTTGAAAACAAAGCAATGGCCGGAACCCATCCAACTAACGACACAATCGAGCAAGCTGTGGGGGGGCCACCTGAGGTTATGGTTGCAGAACTTCGAACACTGGTAGCCAGCCTACGTGTCCAGTGAAAATTGCGGCGGCCAAAGGAATCAGAAAGGACTAATGTTTTGGGATTCAAACTGGTTTCGTTGCTGTCCCGAGGCAGACGTAAGCCAGCCGAAACGATATCGCCCCGCCTACTCCGTCCAGCGACACCGATGGAAAGGTCCGAAGAGTTCGAAAATTCGAAGATATCGACGTCTTCGACGTCTACTTCATCCAGTGCGGTTTGCAGATTGAGTTTGAATTCGGATACCGTCGCGAAGCGCTGATCGCGATCCCGGGAGAGCGCCTTCATGAGTACGTCGCAAATTTCCGGAGGAAGGCTCGGATTGTGCGTGGCCGGTGGAACTGGCTCAACGAACAGGCGCTGAAAGGCTACGGCAGGCTCCTCTCCTTCGAACGGCAGCCGAAGGGTCAGCATTTCATAGAGGACGAGAGCGAGAGAATACAGATCGCTGCGACCGTCGAGTTCATTGCCGCGAAGCCCCCTGGCCTGCTCCGGGGAAACGTACAGCGGGGAACCCATGACTTGGCCTGCCGGAGCGGTGATACCGCCCGTGGCTCGGAAGGTGGCGTCTTCGCGGACTTTGGCGAGGCCGAAATCGATCAGCTTGACGTCGTCGCCATGTAGAAGAATATTGGCCGGCTTGATGTCGCGATGGATGACTCCTTTTTCGTGCGCTACGGCGAGAGCATTGCAGGCGGCAACCACAATGTTGACGGCGCGGTCAGGGGCGAATGGCGATGTACTCGCATTCAATACCGCGCGAAGTGATTGGCCCTCCACAAAGTCCATAACGATCATCGGAGTGCCGTCAGGAGCGGTCTCGATGTCGTGAACCTCAACGATGTTGGGGTGACGACAGTTGCGGAGGATGACGGCTTCGGCGACGAAGGCGTTCATGAGAATCGACAATTCCACGTTCGGGATCGCTTTCATCGTCTTCAACGCGCGGATGTCGCCGAAGTGGACGTGCTCCACTTTGTAGACATCGCCAAATCCGCCCTCGGAGAGCTTCGCGAGAACTCGATATTTTCCGGCGACGATCTGTCCAGGAGCGAGTGGCATTGGCGCTATCTTCCCATCCGCGCCGCGACGGCTTCCTCAATAAGCGCGATCAGTTCTTCCCGCGTAACAGTTATCCGCTCACCGCCCAAGTCTTCGGCGGTGATGGGGCAACCGGGCTCCATCGTCGTGTGGGACGTGATGCCATAACGCCCGCGTGCCTCGAAGAGTTTGTCCACCTCAGCGCGCGGAAGCAGTTTCGGCCCGCCGAGCATCTCAGCGACCAGGGCGATGCGGGCGACGTGTTCGAGCGTCTCCATGCGGAAGTAGGCCTGCCAGATGTGCTGACCGGAGCAGACAGCGCCGTGGTTTCCGAGCAGAATGGCGTCGTGTTTGGGAACGAACGGCTTGATGGTTTCGCTGAGCGCGGGCGTGCCGGGAAGACCATAATCCGCTAAGGGCACGCAACCTAACATGACGACGACTTCGGGGAGGATAGCCTGATTGAGCGGACGGCCGGAGACGGCGAAGCCAGTGGAGACGGGGGGATGGGCATGGACGACGGCGCCGACATCGGGACGCATGCCGTAGATGGTGAGATGCATCATGATCTCGCTGGTGCGTTCCCGGCGGCCTTCGACCTTCGTGCCGGAAGCGTCGACGATGATGAGGTCATCGGGGGTCATCATCCCTTTGCTGATATTGGTCGGCGTGCAAAGATAGCGGTCCTCGCTCAGTTTGATGCTGAGGTTACCGTCGTTGGCGGCGACCCATCCCTTCTGGTACATGAGCCGGCCGATTTCGCAGATTTGTTGGCGCAGTTCGCGCTCATTTTCGGCCATGGGACCTACTATTTTATCAGAGGCGGCTGATAGACTGGTAGCAGTGAGTGGAAGCCGACTTTGCCCGAATTGCCGGGCGTTAATAGATGCGCAAATTGGACAATGTCCGTTTTGCAGTGGCGACGTGAAGGGGCGCGTATTTCAAGCAACTCCACGGGAGGGGTTCACCGATAAGCTGATTCCGGACGGGAAGATGGCGGTGTCGCTGCTGCTGTTGGTGAACTCGGCGCTTTTTGTGGCGATTTTCGTGTCCGGGTCCGACGTCCTGCCTAAGTATGGAGCGAAGTGGCTGCCCGCGATCCTGCACGGCGACTGGTACCGGCTGATCACGGCCGGGTATTTGCATGTGCAGTTTCTGCACATCCTTATGAACATGATGGGGCTCTTTAATTTGGGTCCGCTGGTGGAGGAAGTTTACGGGACAAGGCGCATGTTCACGCTCTATACGGTGGCGACGATTTTCGGATTCGTGCTGAGCACAATGTGGTCGCCGCGAACTTCCTCTCTGGGCGCGAGCGCGGGAATCTTTGGATTGCTGGGAGCGTTGATCGCCTTCGGACTCCATAGCAAATCCTTCGCCGCGAAGCATTTGCAGCAGCAGTGCCTGTTGAACGCGGCGATTGGCTTTGCGATGGGCGGGTTCATGCCGATGATCGACAACGCGGCGCACCTGGGCGGGCTAGTGGGCGGGTTCGCGGTGGCCTATCTGTCGGGACTGCCGGAGGACGCGACGGCAGCCAAGGAGAAAATGTGGGGGCTGCTTTCGCTGGCATCGCTGCTGCTCACACTGCTGGCATTTTATGAACTGGCGCGCCGGATTATGCTGCATAACGCGCTGAACATCGGAGCCGGCTAAGACGGTGAGCACGAGCCGCTTTTGCCCGAACTGCCGGGTGTTGATCGATGCGCGGAGCGACCATTGCCCGCACTGCGGAATCACGATTGGGGCGACGGGACTCGGGCGGGCGAAGCGATCGCCGTTGCTGAATTGGCTGATGCCAAACGGCAAAATGGCGGTCGGGCTGATCCTGAGTGTGAACGTGCTGCTGTTCGCCGTGAACACGTTTACGGGCACTCGCTCGC
>CAMDKT010000708.1 GCA_945900935.1 Candidatus Sulfopaludibacter sp. SbA3
ATGGCGATTTGGCGGACGAGATTCATGGATTCCTGGTTGATGGGGGCGTAGATCTGGATGAGCTGGTCGACGAGGATGAAGTATTTTTGGCGATCTTCGTTGCATAGGATGGCGGAATCCGGGGGGACGAAGGCGGCGAGTTTTTGGGCGAATTCGCCGGTTTTGATGCCGTTTCGAGCGGATTTGGCCTTTCCTTCTTGAGTCGTTGGACCCTGGCTTTTAGATCCGTTTTCGCGTGCTACTTTTGCTCTTTCCTCGTTAGACATTGTTTTCTCCTTTTGAAATGGGAAAGGCCCTCGTTTTGGCGAGGGCCTCTTTCGGCGCGGAGTTTTCCGGGCTGACTTTAAGCTAGCAGGGGGGAGTCAAGCTTCTGCGGGGTGTGTTTTTGGAAGTTATTGATAATAGAGGAAATATAAATTTTGATCGAGTGGTACGGTATAAGTTTTCGTCAGCGGGAAAACGTGAGATGGTTGTAAAAACACGAGGCCGGCGCCCGGTGATGAAAGTGTTCGTGAACGGGCCGTTCGATTGTGTCCCGGCAAGGGAAGGACTTAGCCGCCGTCATTCCGATAGAAGACCTCCTGCTTCCGGATCGCCTGGCCCGGGAAGAAACGGAGCGGCTGGACGTAGAAGACGCCCGCGCCGCGCTGCAAGAGGCGAGCGAGAAGGGGAGCATTCCACTCCGGGAGCTCATGCGGAAATTGGGGGACTCGAGATGGGACACGCTACTACTGGAATGATTTTCACACGGTATCGGGAGGTCGTGACGCAGGAGGATGCGATTCGCTATCGGAAAATCCAACCGTGAATTGTGATCAGCGGGACGCGTCACCCCTCGACCAGGCTGGCGCTTTGGGGATCGTAGACGACATTCATGATTGTCCCGTCTTTTATGCGTTCGACCACTTCATTGACAACGAAAAGCGGGACAAGGAACCACTCGCGCGGTTTGACTGGGATGCCAAAGCGATCCCGGATTTCAATATCGATCTGCACAGGATCGAACACACGATGGATTATATTTTCCAGCTTAATTCTACTGATATTGAAGAGTTGGTACGTTGCGACGACTTCCACGTCGGCCATCAGGAAAGTCGGGTCCAGCTTCGCGTTGGCGATGCGTGTCCCAATCTTGCTGCCCGTGACGCCGATTTTGTGTAGAACATCGCGGTTTGCCGCGACGACCGGATGGTCCGACTTGCTACGCAGAACATAGATGGTGCCGCTTGCCAGATCATCGTCAGCGGGCTCCTCGGCGAACAGCAGCCCGACTTCGGTATTGGTGATGAGCCGTCCCGCTGTATCGCGGTAAAGCGCGCGCTGAAAGGAGCGCACCAGTAAATTACTTTCCGTTCGGTTGTCGTAGATGACACGCAAGCGGCTATCAAGACGGTCATATTGCGTTCTGAAACCCTCACCCTCCTCGGCGATGTAGGCGATCTGACCCTGAACGATGAAGTACTCGCCCTTCCGAATCTCGGCCAGCTTGATTTCGCCGATAGTCTGGACGGGGAGCGTATGACGGATACCGGCCTTCAACTCCCTTTTCAGCCGTTCAAAAAGCGGACCGAACTTCTCGAAATCCTCGCAGACGGTGCGATTGGCGATATCTTCGGCGGCGCGTTTGTCCACGCTCTTGCGAACGTGCCGCAGATCGGTGATCGCCGGCGCGCCCGCCGCGCCAGCTAGCTCCGCCATCAGATCCTCGTCGTCGATGGTGTCCGCCGAAGCGGCCGCGACAAACTCCTCACCGGCGAGCAGCCCTTGACGATCCAGCGGGGAGAGCAGCGAACGACACTCCTCAAGCGCCCGCAGGCGGTCAAGGCGCACCGCATACAGCCGTTCGAAAATGTCGCGATCTTCCCCGTGTTGCGGGGCGCGACCGTGTTTCTCGACAAACCGCTGTATCTCCTCGAACCCGGCGATGATACGTTCCTGGCGGGGCGGCCGTCCGCCTTTCTTGTCCGGCTCCGCGAAGTCGTCCAGTTCCGAGCGCAGTTGGTCGAGATCAATGTCACTCATAGCGCCCCTCATCCTTGTAGCGAACGAAGGCGGCGGCACCCTGGGCCATCCGCTTTTCCCATGCATCCTGCGACGTGAGCGAGGGGAGCCGTCCCCGTTCCTTCTTGAATTTGACGGCGCGCACAGCGAGTTCTTTCGCTTCTTCCGGGGTCAGGTTCGTACGCTTGGCAGCGATGACGGCGGCAACCTGCTTGAGGGTGTCCTCGCTCATGCTCTTTGCGAGAATCGCATAGGCTTCGCCGAACGGATTAATGCTGTCGATCAGGTCAATGTCGAGTTCGCGGACATCCATGGCAAATCGCCGGACACCATCAATCAGAGCCGTGTTGGCGGCCTTCTCCGAATTTTCCACACCACCAAGAGCAACCTGCTTGGCTTTTTGCGTCAGATTGAGCGCTGCAATAGCGTGCTGCCGCACCGCCTCCTGGTCTTCAACGTTGAGTTCAGGGTATTTGTCCTTGATGATTTTGCCCAGCCGAACCTGGGTCAATTCCTGGGGCACCAGCTCCTCGTCGAAGAGGCCGCGTTCAAGGGTAATCTTGTCCTGAACAAATGCGGCGATCACCTCATTCAAATCCTCTTGACAGATGCGCGTGGCTTCCTTGCTCTTCGGCTCGGCGAGGCCTTTAATCTCGATTTGGAAATGCCCCGTCTGCTCGTTGAAGCCGACATTGCATTTGCTCGGGTCGTAGCCGCCTTCCCCGTAGTTGAAGCCGGAAGTGGGGCCGTTCTCCTTGTTCTTTGGCTTGAACTCAAATCGGGGCGCAAGCACCTGTTCCATGAGCAGACTCGCCGCAATCGCTTTCAGGGTGTCGTTCACCGCCTCGGTGACAGCCGCTTCAGAGGCATCCGGCTCGGCAATCAGGTTGGTGAAGCGCGCGCGTGACTTGCCGGGTGCGTCGCGAGTTGCGCGGCCAATGATCTGAACGATTTCGGTCAAGCTCGACCGGTAGCCAACGGTGAGCGCATGCTGGCACCAGATCCAGTCGAAGCCTAAAGTGGACCCCATTGTCAAGACCATTTTTGGCTTTCAATAAGCTAATGTCTGACGGGTCTGAATTGAGAGTTGGGACGGCCTCGGCTCGGAAGCCGTCCCTTGCTATTCCAGCCCTCGAAGCGGCGCTCGGGTCGCATCCCTGCGG
>CAMDKT010000709.1 GCA_945900935.1 Candidatus Sulfopaludibacter sp. SbA3
CCGTCATCGCACCCGAGCCGTGCTCCGGATGATACTCGCCGCCGGTGAGCAGGCCGACGTAGTCCACACCGAGATTCGCGATGTTGCCGACGAACAGGCAGTTGTCGAGGTTGGCGCGGCTGCCGTGCAGGAGGTCGAACGCCGCGCCGGTGACCTGCGCGCGGTTGTCGCGGAAGATGCAGTCGCGGAACACCGCCGCGTCAAGCGGCCGGCCGAGGTGCTCAACGGATACACCGGCGCCGCATGGGCTGGTGTAATTGCCGGCGACCTGGACGCGGTCGATGGTCGGATAGGCGCGCGAATAAATTTTGATGCCGCCGCCATCGAGGTAGAAGAACGGCGTCTTGAGAATGTTATCGGACTCGATTGGCGAGCGCTGGCCGGAGCCGGTGGTGTAGTTGTTCGCGCCGGTGACGCGGAAGCCGCGCAGCACAGTCTTCGTCGATACGCCGTCGCCGAAATAGACGACGTGATTGACGACCGCCGGGAAGCTGGGCGCCTTGTTGCCGGCGATCGCTGGATTGGCGGCGGTCAGCACCACCTCGCCGACCGCTTCGAGCGTGATGCCGTCGTGCCTCTCGTTGAACCAGATCAGCGCCTGCCCGCGCGCCGCCGGGCGATAGGTCCCGGCGTGGACGTAGACGATCTTGTTAGCCGGATCCTTCGCGGCCGCCTCGAGCGCCGCCTGGATGCTGCCGCCGGGCTGGACGCGGTAGGCACGCGCCGCCGCGTCGAGTGTCACGGCATCAGTTGCGGCGCGGCGCTGGGCGAGACCGCTCACCGGCTCCACGGCGGCCGCGGCCGCCATCCGGAGGAACGTACGTCTGCGCATGATGAAGTCAGGCTAGCACGAGGGCGCGGAGGGTCACACGGCTGGCGCATCCCAGGCTAGTGGGCTACGGGCCGATATTGTTCGCGGAGCTATCGAAGTGTGTCGACTTGAGGCTCGTGAGCCGGAAGGTAACCATTGGGCTTGTTAAGCATCGAATTACACTTGACGCCTAGTCGTCTTTGCGGATAGGGACCATGCCGGAAACCCAGAGATTTGCTGCGCGCTTTGTTTTGGTCCGTCCGCCTTGGGCGCCCAGCTTGGATGAGCATTTCGCTTTGGCCCGTCACTTTGGAAAGTTCAAAACGTGTCCAAGGTGGGGGGAAGCCAAATGGCCGGCCGTTGGCTCCGAGGCCGGTCTTTCGTATCGTGATCGGAAAGTTTGTCGACTGCCCGTTTACAGCCCGACTTCGGACAAGGCCGGGCCGTTCCTTGAGCATCCGGTTCGCCTTAACTCTCAGCCGGGAAGAATTGTCTCCGGCCGGGGTAGCCCTTTCACTCCAAATCCAGCGCGGCTTTCAAACCTTCCTCGACCCTTCGCATAACGTCCTTGGAAAGTTCGCCAATTCGTTCCGAGAGCTTTGCTCTGTCCAGCGTCGTCACCTGGTGGCAGATCGCAACGCTGGGTCGCGGTAAAGTCCCGGCGCCGGCTGGCAGTACCGGCGTTGTCAAGCTGCGGCGGGCTTGGGATTCCGAGGTCGAAATGGGTACGACAACAATCGATCGCCAGTTTGGAGCTTGGTTGAAACCGTCGTGGGACACCACGATAACTGGGCGCCTGCCTGATTGCTCTGAACCGGACCTCGGCACGAGATCCGCCCAGTAGACATCTCCACGCTTTAAGAAGTATTTCGATTCACTCCGGCAACATGCTCCGCGCCCGCAGCTTCAAGTTGCGTATCCAGATCAAACTCAGTTCCAGCGAATTCTTTCGCAGATTCTGGTATCGCTTGATGACGCGACGCCTTGCGGCAGTGCTGAAGCCACGATTCAATCGCCTCGCGGGCAACAGACGTGGCTGGCCTCTTCATTCGTTCGGCTCGGGCCCGGAGGGCGACGTAGACTTCTTCGGGCAAAGGAATATGGAAGTTTCGCATGGCGGAACCCCCTCCAACCTCCCCTAAACAATCACACAAGGATTCGACAACGACCCAATTCCGCTAGCCGTAATCGTCACCACATCACCAGCAGCCAGCGCCGATGCCTGCGTCACAATAATTCCCGTACCTGTCAGCACCACGGACCCGCAAGGCACCGGATTCGACTGCAACAAATACTCGACCAGCGACTCGATCTTCCTCCCCAGTTTGCCTGTCGAAGTAGAACCCTCAAACGTAGTCGTCTCGCCGCGCTTAATCACGCACGTCATGTCCAATGAATACGGATCGAAAATCTCGTCCGCCGTCACCATCACCGGCCCCAGCGAGCAACACGCCGTATAGACCTTCGACTGCGGCAGATACAACGGGTTCTCCCGCTCAATATCCCACGCCGAAACGTCATTGGCGATCGTGTAACCGACGATCCGCCCCTTGCTGCCCAGCACCACCGCCAACTCCGGTTCCGGCGCCGTAAACTTCGAGTCCGACCGAATCCCAATCGGCTGATCGGGCCCAACACAAACACGCGCCGTGCCTTTGAAGAAAATCTCCGGCCGGTTCGCCGGGTTATACACATAGGCGTAAAACCCTTCGCGCGTATTGTGTTCGCCGTCGCGGAAACTGGCGCTCATCTCATAAGTACAACCGCAGGCCCAAACTTCCTTAGGCGCCAGCGGAATCAATGGCACGGCCGGTTCCAAATGGCTCGACACCATTGACTTCGCCATCTTCGCCAATTCCGTATTCTCCACCTCCGCGCGGCGGATCAGGTCATACAGCGTATGTCCTGGGATCGGGCGGGCGTTCCCATTTTCAAAGATCGCCGCCGTAACTTCGTTATTCCACTTAATTTGTCCGAGTCGCATGATTTAGTACTTGAGATACACCGTTTTGTAATCGCTGTAGAAATCCATCGCCGCCGGACCTTGTTCTTTCGGTCCGAAGCTTGAGTCCTTGGTTCCGCCAAATGGCAGTTGATATTCCACGCCCGCGCTCGGCAGATTGATCGTCAACAGTCCCGCTTCGCAGCCGTAGACGAACTCAAACACGCGAGACAAGTTCGTCGTCTGCACGGACGCTGAAAGTCCGAACGGAATGTTATTGGCAATCCGCATCGCGTCGGTGAAGTCCTTGGCCTTCATCACCGCCAGCACTGGGCCAAAAATTTCCTCCTGCGCTAGCCGCATATTCTCAGTAACATCAGCGAAGATTGTCGGCTCCACAAAGTAAC
>CAMDKT010000710.1 GCA_945900935.1 Candidatus Sulfopaludibacter sp. SbA3
CGGCCTTGGCGGCGATCACGGTGGCGGCGTGGCCAACCATTTCCGGGTTGACGGTTGTGCCGCGCGTGAAGAGGACTTTGGCCAGCGCGGCGGCCTGCGCCTGATTGCAGAGAAAGGCCCCGTTGGCGGTTAGTGCGTTTAGAACATTCTGCTTGATTTGTGTCTCGGCGACCAGCGTCTGTTCCGATGAGCAAAGGGTACCGTTGTCGAAGGACTTACCGGCGAGGATGCCGCGAACGGCGGTGTCGATATCGGCCGTGGTATCGAGCAGGACGGGGACGTTTCCGGGGCCGACGCCGTAAGCGGGCTTACCGGATGAATACGCGGCTTTGACGATGCCAGCGCCGCCGGTGGAGAGAATCAGCGCCGTGCGCGGGTGGCGCATCAGCTCGTTGGTAGCCTCCATGGTGGGCTGTGTGAGGCACTGGATG
The DNA here is from genome assembly GCA_945900935.1 of Candidatus Sulfopaludibacter sp. SbA3. Lineage (GTDB taxonomy): Bacteria > Acidobacteriota > Terriglobia > Bryobacterales > Bryobacteraceae. The sequence continues at coordinate 432 of CAMDKT010000710.1, forward strand.
ATGCCTTCCGGCGCGCCGGCGGACACGGCCGCGCGATACAGCACTTCGGCCGTGGCGCACGTGCAGCCTTTGGCGCGAGGGTGGGGGCTCAAGACGATGGCGTTACCGGCTTTGAGGGCGATCAGGGTCTTGTAGATGGCCGTGGAAGTGGGATTGGTGGTGGGGAGGATGGCCGCCACAACGCCAACGGGGACGGCGATTTCAGTGATTTTTTCGTCCGCGCGTTCGCGGAGCACGCCCACCGTTTTCATGCCGCGGAGTTCATTGGGCAGGCGTTCGGCGGCGAGCATGTTTTTCGCCAGCTTATCTTTGGCGTTGCCGTATCCGGTTTCCTCGACAGCCATTTGCGCGAGCCGTTCGGCGTGGCCGCGCGCAGCTTCCGCCATCCGTTCGACGACGGCGTCAACCTGCTCCTGCGAGAACGCGCGGAAGCGCTGGGCGGCGGCCCAGGCTTTTTCGACTTTCGTGCGGACCTCCTGTAAGGAGATCAGATCCGGATCTTGCAACATTTCGCTGCCTTTTAGTCAGCCGGATTACTTTTTGTTGGCACCGGGCAGGATTTTCTCGGTTTCCGAATGGGGGTTGGGGATCACGTGAACGGCCACGAGTTCGCCGACACGGCGGGCGGCGGCCGCGCCGGCGTCAGTAGCGGCTTTCACCGCGCCGACATCGCCGCGGACGGTGACTGTGACGTAGCCGGCGCCGATATATTCCTTGCCCGTCAGGGTGACGTTGGCGGTTTTGACCATCGCGTCGGCGGCCTCGATCGCCCCGATGAGTCCCTTGGTTTCAACCATTCCTAATGCTTCCATGTAATCCTCCGGCGGTGGCTTGTTTTGACGCCGGTCCGCACAACTTTTCACGTTAGCATATCGGGCGGATTTGTGGTGGCGGATTTGTGCGGGGGCGATAGGAGAGGCGGATTTAACACCGTCACGCCCACTCTCATCGTTGAGTTGGTGCGCGGCCATCGAAACCGCCATTCTGGCTAACTAACGCCCTTCTCCCTATGACCAATTTGGGCATGTCCGTTCACCCGAGAGGCCACGGCTGATTTCGCCAGCCCGGCGGCCAAAAAGAACAACTAAATGAACCCCTCGTTCTTCGAAAAACCCATTCTCAACTCCCCCTACGAACTTCCCCAACAACACTGGGAACTAGACGAAACCGGCCAACCCACCCAAAAAATCATCCCCGCCCGTCGCCAAGCCAAATTCATCTCCCCCATCCCCAAGCCCCGCAAACGCAAATCCGCCGCCACCCAAAAAACGTTGAGCTTCGGCGACGAAGTCGGCATCTCCACCGAAAAGCAACGCTACGATCCCACGCCGGTAATCAACGAACTCCGCTTCTTCGTCGACCTCTGGCGCAATCTCCCCAACCCCTCCGACTGGCAGGTCACCTTCTTCACTCGCACATTGGTAACTCCTTGCTCTCCGCCCACAATGTCGGAGGTTCCGCGGGAACCAGTCAGGGCAAGTAAAACGCTCTCGTAAATGTCGTACTCCTGACACATCTTGTCTGAAACTGAAATCGGTCAAGCAGGACGATGGCGGTCCGGTACGCATACTGTCCGTCCTGCCATACGAACGCTCATCGCCGAATGGCAGTCAAAGTCCCAGAATCCTTTATACGTACTCCGTTGAAATCGTATCCTTCAACAGTACGGCATCATCCTGGTAAATCTCATTCTGATCCGGGCGAGGAATGCCGGAGTTCAAACTCATGAATTCTAGACCGCAATGGTCGGCAAGGGCGATTTTCTAGCGTGATCCAGCCTCGCCGCCACATTCTGAATCTGCGAAGTACTGGCGAGGACCGCCGCGGAAGTGTGAGAGGGGCGAACGGACGTTAAAGAGCAATAACCTTCAGCCCTGGAATCATCTGGAAGTGACGCACGTTACGGGTTCCGATGGCATAGCCGTAGTGAAGCGCAGTCACTCCGATCAGCAGATCGGCGGTAGCGATCACCAGTCCGGCCTTCTTCATTCCGGCATCCATCTTGGCAGCCAGCGCTCCCATCTCACGCGTGAACGGTTCCACCGGGATGACAGCGAACACCTCATCAAGATAGCGGCGGCGCTTTAGCGCGACCTCAGGCGTGTTGGCGCGGTGCCACCCGTGCTCCAGTTCCATCACCGTTATCGAAGAAATAACGAACACGGTTTCCGCATAACTGGTTTCGAGCGAAGATAGCAGGTGGCTCACGGGCCGCTTCTCGCGTTCCGCCGCGATCAGCACGCTGGAGTCCAGGACTACTCCCATGCGGGCGGTTCGAACGAGTCGCGGCGCAAGTCGATCCCGCCTTGCACGTCCTTGGCGAAGTCCACATCCGGGATCGGCCCATAGCCGAGTTTTGCTTCGTAGGCTTTCGCCAGGGAAATGCACTCGCTCAGCTTGCGCCCTGGACCGCCGGATTGCGACGGCTTGAGCACGGCGACCGGCCGGTGATCCTGCTCAATGACGATCTCGATGCCTTGCTGCACCTTGGCAAGGACGGCGTGGAGATCGCCAGCCACTTCGGCTTCGCTCATATGGACAGTCGCCATGGTTCCCAGTATGACGCGTCCTCCTCGTCTTCGTCTTGTTCGGCAGCCAAAACGCCCCCCCCGCGGCGGCGATTTCCGGGTTCGCGCGTTTTCTTGGTGGAATGGCCCGGAACACGATTGGCGTGGGGCAACTGATGGCCTATACAAGCGCAATCTATATGGTCACGGGCGGGTTGG
>CAMDKT010000711.1 GCA_945900935.1 Candidatus Sulfopaludibacter sp. SbA3
ATGGGCTGTATCTGCAGGACTCCTGGGATGCGCTGGGAAATGGGCGGTTGCGGGTGTCGGGGGCGTTGCGGTTCGGCGGGGCATCCTACGAAACGCGGCGGCCGGCGAGCGGGCTGTGGTCGGCCGATTCGCTGGCGGTGAACAACCTGACCGGGCGGTTAGGGGCGGTGATTCGACTGGACGGCGCTTGGCGGGTTCACGCGCACTATAGCCGGGGCTTCCGGGCGCCGTCGGTTACGGATCTGGGGACGGTGGGTCTGCAGGGGAATGGAGCGTTTGAGGCGGCGTATGCCGACTTGGCCGGGCTTGCGGCGACGATTGGCGACCGGGCCGATGACCGCGCAATTTCGACGGGCGCGCCGGTTGGACGGGTGCGATCCGAACGCAGCGACAATTTCGATTTGGGGTTTCAGTTCGGCTCCGGGCGGGCGCGGTTCGAATTAACGGCGTTCCGGATCGATTTGCGGGACGCGATTGTGAGCCAGACGCTCATACTGCCCAGTGGCGCTGTTGGACAGTTTCTGGGCGATCAAATGGTGACGAGGCAGTTGGCGTCGGGAGCTGTTTTTGTGCCGCTTTCTTCGGCGCCAGTGTTGACGCGAGGAAACCTGGGCGACGCGCAAAACTTTGGATTGGAGCATCGGGCGGAGTTGCAATTGAGCACCGCGTGGATGTTGACGGAGAACGCCACATGGCTATACGCGCGGGATTCGGTGACGGGCCTGCCGCCGGACATCGAAGGGGGCACTCCGCCGCTGACGATAAATCTCCGGTTGCGGTTTAGTCCGGGCGGCAAGCGCTACTGGGCTGAAGGCTATTCCACCCTGGCGGGCCGGCAGGAACGGCTTTCATCGCTGGCGCTGGCGGACCGGCGCACGGGCGCGACGCGATCACGGGCAAATATTGCGGACTTCTTCGCGAATGGAGCTGTGGGCCACGGGCTGGTTGTTAACGGGATTCTGGTTCCGGCGGGCGAGAATTTGGCACAGGTACAGAGCCGGGTGCTCGGCGCGGCGAATTCGGCTCCGATGTTCACGGCGGTGCCTGGATATGGGTTATTCGGCGCGCGGGCGGGATGGCGGGCGACGGAACGCAGCGACGTTTTCATTGACTTCTCCAATGTTTTCGATCAGCGGCACAGGGGGGTGAGTTGGGGCGCCGATGGAGCGGGGCGGGCGGTTACGGTGCGCTATTTGTTGCGGTTCTAGGGAGGGCAACACCGCCGGGAGCCGCCGCGGAAACAAGTTCTACGCCGTCCACGAAATGGCGTACGATTTAGGCATATGGCCGTCGTAGACGATATCGGCGGCGGCTTCCAGATTCGGTTGGAGCAGGATCTGACGGACAATTTCCGGAATCATCACCATGCCGACGTATTTGCCGAGACATTCGTGCGCGCCGTAACCGAAAGTGAAGTAACGGTACCAATTACGACCGGGCTTGAACTCTTCCGGATGATCAAAGGCCCTGGGATCGAACATCGCCGATTGGGTGAGGGCGAGAACATTCGTGCCGGGAGGAATGACCGTTCCATTGGCGAATGTGTACTCGGATGCGGTTTGGCGGAACATGTAAGGCGAGATGGGCACGAAACGAAGCACCTCCCAAACAAAGGCGTCAAACTGGGCGGGGTCGTCTAGAGATGCGGCTTTCTGAGCCTGGAGGAGGAGTTCGGGCCGTTTGAGAAGAAACTGAATGGTCTGGACGGTGGCCTGGGCAGTGGTTTCAATGGTCCCGATCAACAGGCCCCCGGCATTGACGCCGGCGCGCTGGAGGTTAAAATCGACTTCCTTTGGGAATTGGGCGCGGAGCATCCGGCCAACGATGTCGTCGGGTCTCGGCATGACCATTTGCGCCACTTTTCGCAGCGGCGCGGTAAGTTTCACGGCGATCGACCGCGTGAGAATTAGCGAAGCGATGTACTTTCCGAGCTTTTCGCCGGAGGCGGCGTGGGATTCCGAGATGTGTTGGCGCTCAGCCGGGTCGGCGATATCGAATGGCTGGTTGTAGAAAGTGTCGACCTGAGCCTAATAAGACCACTCCATCAGATCTTTGCGGGGGATGCCGATGAGGCCGAAGTAGTCGCGGACGATGGTGGCTGGGGCGAGACGGCAGTAGCCGACCACGGCGTCGATTTTTCCGCCGGCGGCCTCGAGAAGGTCTTTGCAGATAGCGCCAACCATTTGACGGACACGCGGCAGGTCGTCAATGGCGTCTTCGTCATGCATCGTCATAGAGCGCGACCAGGGTACACTCTTTCAACACGAGGATGGGCCGCATTGCGCGCAGTTCATGAAAAAAACTCAGCGGGTCGTTTTCCATGAAGCGGCGGACGAGTTGTAACTTAGTCGCTTCGGGCTCGCGGTCAACGCGGTCGAGAAATGAAATGGTCGCGGGTCCCATGGCTGGCTCCTCTACTTACAGTTGCTTCAGGTATTCGACGAGGTTCAGGCGATCCTCTTTCGACATCGTGCGGGTGCCGTATTCGTGCCCTTCGTTGTTGTTACTGAGTATTCTTGTGTCGAACAGAAAGCCTTGATACTCCGTTTCACCGTGCTTGAAGCCGACCTTTATGGGATCGAATTCACGGGAGCCAACCATGAATGTTTTCGGGCGGTACCTGGTATCGGGAGGATCGCCTTTTTCGGGTTTCGCGGGCAACAGGAGGTCATAGAGAGTGGGGACGGAACCGTTATGGAGGTAGGGCGCCGTGGCCCAGATTCCGTTCAGCGAACGGGCTTTGTAGGCGCGCAGTGATTCGAAGGGCTTGGCGGTAGTGGAGGGGGTGTATTTCCCGGACCGGATGGACGGCTTGATCTTGTTCCGGAAGTACTCCTTCACTAAGTCATACAGCCAGAAGAACCATTGGTCGGGATCGGGCGTGGCGACGACATTTTCGGTGGCGGTCGTGAGGATGGCGGCCACCGGCGCGCGGTTATCAAGCAGGATGTCGCCTACTTCGGTGGTCGAATACAAGTTCCGCAAAATGCCGCTGTAGCCTTCGTATTTGACGCTATTGTCGGCCATTTTGGGATCTGTTCTGGATTCGCGAAAGTTGGCCATTTGTGCGACGATGCGACGGGTTGGGCTGGCGCGATCGATTTCGGCGTGACATTTCGCGCATCTCAGGTCGAAAACTTTCTCC
>CAMDKT010000712.1 GCA_945900935.1 Candidatus Sulfopaludibacter sp. SbA3
ACCCCGCACTGCCGCCCACCCGATTCGGCGCGCCGTATCCTCATCGTGCACCATCAGGAACGCTTTCATCCGGAATTTGGAGAGATTGCTCAGCCGGGTGCCATTCGCTCCAAGACACTCCATAAACCGATCTACGCAATCAATCTCGGGCCTTCCTAGAACGGCTCGCAAACAGAGGTCCTCCAGCATTCCGGGCCCATCTCCAGGCAAAACGAAGTATGCGGATTTCTTCTCAAGACCCCTCAAACTATCCTCGCAACTCTGTTGTGCGCTTTCCGGACTCGAGTCGGCGTCTCTTACGATCCCCACACCCTGGACTTGCCTATAGCCCTCTTGCCCTGCCAGTACTGTGACAACGTTCCGAATACTGTCCTTGCCATTCGCGTTAACGATCTGAACCGACGGGATCCCCAAATGGCCGAGCAAAAGTTCGAGGATCGCTTCATCATCCTGGCCTTCCACAACGATGAGAAATGGCTTTTGAATTGGAATGCTCATCGGACCTCAAGGTCAGCGTCGATCGCAGTCTGCATGATTTCCTTCGGGAACGCGAAAGCGCGACCAACTCCATCCTCTTGTTCGATTCGGTAGTATTTAAAATCGTAGTCTCCAGACTCCAACGCCGCCCGATGCGCCGCCACCGCACATTCCTGGCTATGCGTCACCGCGAACACCTGTACGTTGTACTCCTTAGCTAGTGCGTGAATCAGCTTCCAAACCTTCGGCAGCGCTGAATAGTGAAACCCATTTTCGATTTCGTCAATGAGTACGACTTTTCCCCGATTCTGTAATATCGCGAAGACGATCTCAATCATGCGAAGCACTCCATCGCCGACAACAGCCAACGGCAGAAGTGTCGCCCCTCCCATATCAGCGTGAACAAGCGGAGGTCCGGTATTGGTAAGCGTCTTTAAGCCGGCCAGCTTCGGATCAATAAGCCGCAGAGCCTCGACAACCGGGGCAGTCCCTCTCACGACCTCAAGTTCATCGAGATCTCTGGCCAGTTCTACATGGTCTGGCTTCGTCCCCGCCACCAGATAAGAAGAGACTCGTAATGAGCTTTCCCCATTGATGTCGCTTTCCATTACGCCATCGACCACCCACAACGCGTCCCGCTTTGCGCCAAAATGAGCCCGTCTCGCAATCAAGACTGGGCGCGCATCCAAATCCAGCCTCGGTGCCCGTGCGGCAGTAAGAAACTGCTTGTCTTCCGGTGTAAGGCTCGTCGTCAAAATCACTTCGAGAGTGTGTCCCGTATCGTGTCCGCCAGATATCTTGACCTCACCGTCGACTCCGAGATCCCGAAACAACGTAGCCCAAGACATTGTCCGCGCCGAGTACTTCGTAAATGGAACCCCCGCCAACCCGCGCGTTGCAAACAGGCGCTTGGCGCGAAGAGTGACGTGCTCCCCCTCCAACAAATAAACCGCCTCCAACACCGAAGTCTTCCCCGAGTTATTCCTCCCCGTAAACAAATTCACACGCTTCAGCCCCTCCACCTCCAGTGACTGAAACGCTCGAAAGTTCTTAATGCTCAGCGATGTGTACATAGCATCCGCACCCCATTATTGCCCATGCCCCACCGGCGTCTCCGCGCCCCGCCAAGCCCGTTCCGCCCCCGCCAACACAATCATCGACGCGAAAAAGCTGAGCAACACGCCAGATCCACTTCAGCATTCACCAGCTTCCGCAACATGTGAATCTCTTCCGGCTTATGCACCAGTGACTTCTCGCAGAACACATGTTTGCCCGCCAACAGCGCATCGCGCGTGGCGGGAAAATGCGTGTGCAGCCGCGTCGCCCCGCGTCATGTCGTTTGGTTCTGACATCGCACTCACCTCGATTTGATCGGTTAACGAACTTATTATTATATGGCATGGCCCGGATTCGTCTACACGTCTTAGCCAGTTCCTCCATGAAGGAATTTCGCGAAAATCCGCCCGACGCCGTAGTCATCAACCTCGGGCGCCTTCCCAGCCACGGCCGCGAAGCCGGAGTCTTTCTCCGCGGCAGCAAGAGTACGCGGCTAATACCGCTCCTCTTTGTTTGCACGGAGGGCGTCGAGGGCTACCCGGAAAAAGTGGCGAGAGTTAAGGAGACGCTGCCCGACGCCCGTTATACGACTTACGTCAAAATCGGCCCCGTCTTCGAGGAGGTACTCGCCCCCCCGAAAAAATGACGTTCGAATCCGCGCTCCCAAAAATGCCTCAGAAAGCCGAAGACGCCGGAATCTGGATCATTTGGCCCAAGACGGAGAAGACAAACAGACCCGATATCAACGGCAACGTCGTCCGCGAAACCGCCCTTTCGGCGGGCCTCGTCGACTTCAAGATATGTGCCGTGGACGAGACGTGGAGCGGGATGCGGTTCGCCATCAAGCGCCCGTAATTAAACGCCGGATGTGCCAGCGCCAGCCAGCCCGAAGCCATGCGGACACGCGGCCATTGCGGGGTACTCAGGAACACGATGGCAATCCTTCGACCGGCCGGCTCCCATTTTCCAGCCGATCCCACCCTCTGTCGCATTCCCCTCCGAATCGTGAACGCGCTACGCTGAAACAGAAGGTTCCCTATGGCGCAACTGGACTGGTCCCAATGCCCCGATGTCGAGAGCATCCCTGGCAAGGTAAGCGGTGCGTGGGTTCTAAAGGGCACACGTATGCCAGTACAGGCGATATTCGAGAATCTGGAAGCCGGACTATCGCTGAAGGAGATCACCGAAGTTTTCGACGTCTCCGAAGCGGAGGTCAGAGCCGTGCTGCGCTTCGTGACGCGGAGCCTGGAAAAGGCGCCCGCCTACGGATGACAGGCAACAAACGGCAGGCTTCAGCTTGACCGTATCGCCGCCGCCGTCAACGCCGCGACACCCGTTAGCCCTCCCCTACTCGCCCGAAGCCCAAGCCGTGCGAAACTCCGGAAACAGCGTCAATCCGCCACAGGCGAAGATCGTTTGCCCGGTAATATACGTCGCCTCCGAAGACGCCAGAAACGCGAACACCGTTGCGATTTCCTCGGACGCCCCGGGCCGCCCCATCGGAATATGGCTTTCGACTACGGCCCGCGCCGCGTCGTCGTTAATCCACGCCATATTGATCGGCGTGACAATCGCGCCGGGAGCCACCGCGTTCACCCGAATCCCGCGA
>CAMDKT010000713.1 GCA_945900935.1 Candidatus Sulfopaludibacter sp. SbA3
CTTTTGCGGCCACTGCCGCCTGCGTCGCTATTCCAATCTCATGCCGATCAAGATTCCGATCCGAAAGCCAAAAACTGATCGGCTTCCCCTCGGAATCCTGATCGCCATCCCTTCGGAACGCTGATCGTTTTGCGTCGGAAAACGCAAACTATTTCAGCAACCCGGCAACCGTTCGAAATGGCGGAACCTTCCGCCTGGACGTACCAGTTGTTGCGGAGAAAACTGGATTTGATGTTCAGGTGGCGTCACTGAAGGCGCGAGTGGCGAACAGTCTGGGCGCAACCGCAACGCGGGATGTTCGCCGGTGTAACTAGGGCGGCACGCTCGCGAACCACAACCAGACTGGCTTCATCGCGTCGTCGGTGATCCTTCGGCGGGAAACGCGCAGAAAACCGAAGTGTTCCGCTTGATCGTCCAGGATCCGCCAGCAGACACCCGATATGGTCTACTAAACTGATGCCCGATCCAGACTTGCCTGAGCAGATCCATCCCGATCCTCCGCAGGAAGCAGCGGCAGAGCCAGTCCCCCTCCAGGAACGCATTGCCGCCATGGACGTGCTAAGAGGCATCGCCGTCCTCGGCATTTTCCTCATCAACATGCCGCTCTATCTGGCACCGGAGGCAGGCTTCTTCGATTGGGAGAACAACGCCCTCTGGTCCAATTCCGCCGACCGTCTCGCCACCCTCTTCATCTACATCTTCGCCCAAGGCAAGTTCTACACGCTTTTCTCATTCCTCTTCGGACTCGGCTTCGGCATGCAGATGCTCCGCGCCGAGGAACGCCACTCCCTCAACTTCCTCACCATATATCGCCGCCGTCTGTTCGTGCTCCTCGCCATTGGCGGCCTCCACTTCACCCTCATCTGGTGGGGCGACGTGCTCCACGTCTACGCCCTGCTCGGCTTCCTGCTCATTCACTTCCGTAAACGAACGAACAAAAGCCTGCTGATCTGGGCCGCGTGTTTGACGTTCATTCCCCTCGTCCTCTTCATCGGCGGCACAACGTACCAGCACTTTAACGACGATAAACCCGCTGTCGAGGAGAAGGAGAAAAAGCGCCGGGAACGCAGAGAGGAAGATCAGAAACTTGTCGCCGAAGACCTTCGCGTCAAATCCTCCGGCTCGCTCCCAGATATCCTGAAGCTCCGCCTCCAGCGCGATGCCCGCCAACTCGGCCGAGAAGCGGCTTGGTCCACCGAACTCTTCGCTTCCTTCCTCCTAGGCCTCTGGGTCTCTCGCCGCCGCATTCTTCAGGAGCCGCAACTCTACCGCCCGATCCTCACCAAACTTGCATTCGTCGCCCTCCCTCTGGCGTTAGCCGTCTCCACCGCCGATCTCATCTACGGCTACCAACACCCCAACCAAACCTCACCCCTCTGGCGCACCCACCTCGGCTTCATCCGCGAGTTCCTCGCCCGCCCCGCCATGGCGTTCGGCTATGCCGCCGCCATCCTTCTCCTCGGCATCAGAACGTGGATGAGCCCCTTCGCCGCCGTCGGACGCATGGCTCTCACCAACTATCTGCTCCACTCCATCGTCTTCACAACCGTAGCCAACAGCTACGGCCTCGCCCTTTACGGCAAGATCCACCCGGCAAACGCCCTCGCCATCTGCTTCGCTTTCTACGCCCTCCAGCTCCCCTTCAGCGTCTGGTGGCTTCGCAATTTTAATTACGGCCCCGCCGAATGGCTCTGGCGATCTCTTACCTATAGCCGCCGCCAACCGATGTCGCGCGGATAAATGACCCTCTCCCACACTGGCACACGCGTCGTCTCGATACTTGTGCTGCTCTTTGCGGTGCCGTTAATCCAGGGCGGCATCCCCGCGCTTCTCAGCCGCTGGGGCTGGACTTCATCCGGCTCACCGGGCATCGTGAACTTCTCCGGCTTATTACTGGTCGCAAGCGCGTTGGCGTTGCTCGCCTGGATACTCACTACGACGCTCCGCCAGCTCCCTTTTCTGCCCCCGCGAGTCGCCCTCGGCCTACGGCCCCCAAAACTCGTCCAGACCGGTCCCTACGCCTAGTCCAGGAATCCCATCTACATAGAGCCTGTCCCGTTTCCCGATTTTTTCACCGGCGAAGAACGCGCTATTGAAAACACGGGGGTTGCGCTTCGTCCGAACCGTTTCAGGCACCGAACCTCATGAACGACTTGAAAGACGGTGAAAATTGCGACCGGCCGTTTTGGCCGAATGCAGCCAACGCGACGATTTTTGAGCCAGAGGCACCTGTTACTGAGAACCCGTGTTCATTGGCGAGCAAGCTGCGTGGGACGCGCTCTACATAGCCGAGCTCCTGTTGTGGCTCGGCCTCGCCATCTACTTCGGCAGCCCGCTCCTATTGGCCGTCATCGCCACCGGCACTGTAATCGGCGTGCGCTTTATCATCCCGCGTGAGGAACGCGCCCTCGAATCGTACTTTGGTGACGAATACCGCCAATACCGAACGCGCGTCCCCTCGCTCATTAAATTCAATCTCCTCACATTCCTCGTCCTGCTTTCGTCGTGACGCTCTTCGCAGCCAACTTCGGCCCCGCCGTATTGCGTCCGAACTCGCCACCACCCGCCTCAGCTTCGATGGCATCCCGGCCCCGCTGATCTGCGTCATGCAAGGCCAACTCGCCGCGCTCTTCCCCGGTATCCTCAATCGGGATTTTTCCCTCAACACCGCCGCCAACCCCGTCGACAAAGGCGGCATCGTCTCCCTCTTTGGAACCGGAGCCGGCGAGACCAACCCCAAACGAATCGACGGCCGCCTCGCCGTCGAACCATTCGCCAAACCTGTCCTTCCGGTCACCGTCGAACTCCACGCCCATCCCGCCCAAACACCCGCTCCGGAGTTGCCCTTCCCCGAGCGGCGTCACCGTCGCTGTCCGCTAATAACCTCCCCAAAGAGCTTTTCACCGCCGATTTGGCCCCCTTTTAGCATGATCTCGATGCCATTTAACGCATTCTCCGCGCACCAAGCCGTACATAGAGCGCGTCCCACGAAGCTTGCTCGCCAATGAACACGGGCTCTCAGTAACAGGTGCCTCTGGCTCAAAAATCGTCGCGTTGGCTGCATTCGGCCAAAACGGCCGGTCGTAATTTTCACCGTCCTTCAAGTAGTTCATGAGGTTCGG
>CAMDKT010000714.1 GCA_945900935.1 Candidatus Sulfopaludibacter sp. SbA3
ATCGGTCTGTGCGGAAAACCCGGTGGCGTTCACGAACGGCTGCCACCAAGCCGAATAAAAGATCCCAAATCCAGTGCGGATAACGGTGCGCGGCTGGACACGATAGGCAAGGCCAATGCGCGGCTGCCAGTTGGTTTTGTCGGCCACTACGTTCCGCCGATCGTCCTTGGTCGCGAAAAAGAGCCCGCCACGGACATTGAAGTTCGCCGCGGGAAGTTCCGCGATCGGGTTGCGGGAATAAGCGGTTTTGGCGGCCGTCTCGATCGGATTGGAGACATTGAGCCTGAAGCCAAAGTTGTTCTGATTATACCGTTCGGTGATGCCGAGCATTACGTCATAACGAAGGCCAATATTCAACGTCAACTTGGAGGACATTTTGTAGTCATCCTGGAAGTACCAGCCGTAGAACGGGCTCTGCGGAGCCGTCGCCGCCCGCAGGTTTAGCGACCCGCTGCTGGGCGTACCCAGCAGGAAGCTGGCGATGCCGTTGCCAAGATTATTGCCTGGCGTGAACGCGCTCGGTTGCGTGAAGGCGCGGTCGAAATTGTACTCACCGCCCGGTCGCGCCGCCCCTTGGGAGTTATTCTGCTTCAGTTGGCTTTGGAAGCCGAACTTCATGTTGTGACTGCCCCAGTTCTTCGCCGCCCCGAGGTTGAAGGAGAAAGTATTAGTGTGTTCGTACCACCGCCCTTCGGCCGCCCCGATAAAGTAACTATCGGCCACGTTGAAGCGCGGGAAGATGTTCTGCTGCATCTGGCTCACCAGTGACGGCGAAATCCCGAGCGTCGTCTGATCGAAGGACGGATACGTGCCCTGCTGGGTCCAACGAGTGAAGCCGGCCTGCGCCGTGATGATCATCGACGGGCTGACGGTCACAACATCGCTGAGACCGATGGATGTTTGCGCGCGGTTGTTGCCTGTCAACGCGCCCACCCCGCCCTCGCCGATGTCCCACGGCGTCGGCGACCCCGGAAAACCCTCGTTCGCCGACCAGCGCCCGAATATGCGGTGGTTCTTGAAATTTTGGTCAATGCGCACGGAGTAGTTTTCGCCGTTATAGGGAGCGGGAACTTGGATGAAGTAGTTGTTGGCGTTCGTATTGGGGTCGCCGGGCAGGTTCGCCGCCGGATAGCGGGAGATCACATTGCGCGAAATGGCGTTCAGCCGGTTCGCCGGGATACGGTTGTTTGGGAAAAGCATCCGGGCGCCGGCGGGCGTGGTGGTAAGCGGGTCGGCAATCTGGAACGGCACGCCGGCCACATTTAACGTCTGCGAGAAATCGCCGGTGCGCTGCAGCGCCGTCGGCACCGTGAATCGATATGCCAGCGGTGTGCGTTGGCGGAGCCCTTCGAAGTTGAGAAACCAGAAGAGTTTGTTCTTCACAATAGGTCCGCCGGCGGTGAGTCCGTACTGATTAAAACGGAAGACGGGGCGTTTGGCGCCAGCCCGGTTAGCGAAGAAGGCATTGGCGTTCAGCTTATCGTTGCGGAGGAACTCGTAGACGTTCCCATGAAATGCGTTCGTTCCGCCCTTGGTCACGACGTTGACGTACATGCCGCCGCCGTGGCCATACTCGGCATCCAGCGCGTTCGTGGAGACCGTGAACTCCTCGACGTCATCCACGCTCGGAATATACGCCACGCGATCGGAGACGTTGTTCGGAATGCCATCCAGCAGGAACTCATTCGTCCGGTTGTTGGCGCCGGAAGCTGACGTATAGGAGACGCTGTCGATATCGATGAGACCGGTCGTATTGCTGGTCGGCGCATTATTCGTGATACCCGGCGCGAGGTTGATAAGCATCAAAACATTCCGCGCCAGCAATGGCATGTCCTGAACCGTTCGCTGGGAAACATTGCGGCTCACCGCCGACGTGGATGTCTCCAGCAGCGGCGCCTCGCCGGTCACCTGCACAGAATCCGTCACCTGGCCAAGCTGCAAGCCAAAGTCGGCGGTGGACCGGATCCCGGTTCTCACCGTCAGTTCCTGGATGCTCTTCTTAAAACCCGTCTTCTCGACGGATGCTTCGTAGCGCCCTGGATTCACCAGCGGGAAAAAGTAGTCCCCGCTCTCATTCGTCACTGTGTCCCTTGCCACCCCGGTGCCGACATTGCGCAGCGTGACCTTCACGCCGGCCAGCCTTCCGCCCGAACCATCCGTGACGGAACCATCCACGGTGCCCACCGGCTGCACTTGCGCATGCAAGAACAGCCCAGTCACTAAACACAGCAGGAACGCGCGGCATGAATAACCCATAAGCCACCTTCTGTACAAAGTTTCATCGGACTATCTGACGGCGGCAGTATATCAAAGCCAGCGGCGCGGCGGGGGAGGACATTTCGAGAGCCCCCTCCTCCCAGGCCCCCCGGTTTCGCCAAGCCGCGAATTCCAGTACAGTATGAAGTTCATCCTAAGGAGCAAAATGACACGCCGTATTCTGTTCGCCGCCATCACCGCGGGCGCGATTTTCGCCCAGGGAAACAGCAAAGGAAAAGGGAAGGGCAAGGGCCGCGGCGGCGGTGCCCCGGACGTCTTGTTCATAGATTCTGATCGCGCCCAAATCACCGCCTGGGCACGCCGCCAATCCACCGCCAATCTCCCGCCCGGCCTCGCCAAGCGCGGTGGCGCGCTGCCGCCAGGCCTGGAAAAACAGCTCCAGCGCAACGGACGCCTCCCGCCCGGCCTCGACAAACGCACTTGGAGTTCCTTCCCGCCGGAGCTCATCGCCTCACTTCCCCCGCTCCCGCCCGAATACGACCGCGGCTTCATCGGCGGCCATGCCGTCATTGTCTTTAAGAACACCCAAATCGTCGTCGACATCTTCAAACTCTTTTAGGTGGCCCCATTCGCGGCCTGCGTCGCCAACGCGGCAGCCCCTTGTTACGGCAAAGTAAGAATGTCCTATTGACAGGCCCAATCTGGGGGGATGCAAGAAGGACATCTACTAATGAGCCAAGCCGATCCCGATCGGCTTGTGACGTTGAAGAAGGCGAAGAAGAAGCTGATCACGCAGCGTGAGGCCGCCGAGGAACTCGGAATGAGTGAACGGCAGGTAAGGAGGCTGTTGTGGGCCTTGAAGAAGCGTGGAGACAAAGCGGTGATCCACGGACTGCG
>CAMDKT010000715.1 GCA_945900935.1 Candidatus Sulfopaludibacter sp. SbA3
TTGCGTTACGGCTCGCGTGTTCGCCTCACGAGTCGCACTAGCCCATTGCTGGAACTCCCGCTCGCTCGGCTACATGTTGAACAGGCAATTTACATGGTGAACTCCTTTCAATTCACAAGATCAGCCAGGCTTATCCTGGCATCCGACCGCGAGGGAGCGGACCCGCCCGCGGAAACCCGCCCGCGGCCAAACGAAATCGATATGCGCCTCAATGCTGTTCGCGAGGCAACCCGGATACCGGTCTTGGGACACCCCATCGTCGGCTATCCGGACTCGATCTATGACAACTGAATATCCAGCAAATCATCGCTCGCCTACCCGAATGAGGGCCAAACTCGGGTAGGCGGGGCGAAGGGGAACCCTCAACCCTTCGCCAACTCCGCCGCATAAGCCCGTACCTTCAAAATCGCCGCCGCAATCTGCTCCATATCCGTCCGTCCGCCCAGCAGCATCGTCTGCGTAAACCACACCGCATCCCCGCACACTTTGTCATTCACCGGACACTCATTCCGCTCCCGCCACCGCCGCAAACGCTCCGCCGAAAACAGCCGCTGAAACCCGCGCCCCTGAAACACATTCTCCAAAAACGGCTGCTTGTTCAACGGCGTATATCCGCTCGAACAAGGCACCCCCTCCGCCGCCAATGCCCGCAAAAACCGCGCCCGCGGCAGCCCCGCGAACTGCGCCGCGTCATACCGGAACATGTATAAATGCCAAGCGCTCCGCGTACATCCATCCGCTAACTTAGCCGGAGTAACTCCACCTATCTCACTCAGTAACTGAGTCAAATACAAAGCGTTCCCGTCCCGCGCCTTCGCCTGCGCCTCCAAACGCTCCATCTGACTTAGTAACAGCGTCGCTTGAAACTCCGTCAGCCGCAAATTCAACCCCTGCGCCGGCGCCGCCGAAACACCCTTCCGCGGACTGCTGTTCGTATGATACGCGTAACATCGCTCAAGCAGCGCCCCATCCGAAGTAACAACCGCGCCGCCCTCCCCCGAATTCAAATTCTTGGACGCCTGAAAGCTATAAGTCCCCGCATCCCCAACCGTCCCCAGCTTTCGCCCGCGCCACTCCCCCAAATGCGCCTGCGCCGCGTCTTCCAATACCTTCAACCCGCGCCGCCGCCCCACTTCCACGATCTTATCCAGATCCGGCGGCGCCCCCGCCATATGCACCGGTATCACCGCCACCGTCCGCTCCGTCACCGCCGCCTCAATCTTCGTCGCGTCCATCTGAAATGTTAGCCCGTCCGTGTCCACAAAAACCGGCAAAGCCTGCCGCGCCAACACCGCGTTCACCGTCGCTATAAACGTGTACGGCGGCACAATCACCTCATCCCCCGCCTGCACATCCAACCCGTGCAGCGCCGTCAATAAGGCCGACGTGCCATTGGCCACCGCCAGACAATGCGGCACCCCCATCAGCGCCGCGAACTTCGCCTCAAACGCGTCCACCGCCTTCCCCGATCCCCGGTACCATTTACCCGACCGCAGCACCTTCATCCAAGCCGCCTCGTCATTCGCCGCCCACACAGGCCATCCCGGAAACGCCCCCGTCCGCACCGGCGCCCCGCCCATCAACGCGGGCTTCGAAACCGCTGCCGTTACCGCCGCGCCCGCCGCTGCCGCCACTGCCGTTCTTCGTGTCATATGCACGCATCGTACTCTGTATGGAGTGCGCCTGCAAGACCTCCAACGCCAAATTATCGCCTGCAACCGATGCCCCCGCCTCCTCGAACACTGCCAAACCGTCGCCCGCGTCAAGCGCCGCGCCTTCCGCGATGAAGCTTACTGGGGCCGCCCCGTCCCCTCTTTCGGTGACCCCAACGCCCGCCTCGTCATCATCGGCCTCGCCCCCGCCGCACACGGCGCCAACCGCACATGCCGCATCTTCACCGGTGACCGCTCCGGCGATTTCCTTTTCCAAGCCCTCTGCAACACCGGCTTCGCCAACCAGCCAACCAGCACCCATTCCGGCGACGGCCTCAAACTAACAGACGCCTGGATCACCTGCCCCGTCCACTGCGCGCCGCCCGCCAACAAGCCACTCCCCGATGAAATCGCCAACTGCCGCCCCTACCTCGAACAGGAACTCAAACTCCTCAAAAACGCCCAGGTAATCGTCGTCCTCGGCCGCATCGCCTTCGACACTTACTTAACCCTCAAAGCCGAACGCAAGGCGAACTACAAATTCGCCCACGGCGCAGCCTTCCCCACCAACCCAACCCTCATCTGCAGCTACCACCCCAGCCAACAAAACACCCAAACCGGCCGCCTCACCCAGCCAATGCTAACCCAGGTCTTCCAACAAGCTCGCGAGGCGATAAGATAAGCACATGCGGAAACTCGTGTCGATCACCTTAAGCGCCGCGCTCCTCGCCACCGCCGCGCCCATCGACCCCCGCGAAGAGGCCTTCATCGGCAATCGCCGCTCCTACTGGGCCTTCCAGAAAGTCGTCCGCCCGCCCCTCCCCGCCAACACGCCTAACCCCATCGACGCCTTTATCCTCGAAGGCCTGAAAGCCAAAAACCTCTCCCCCTCCCCCCAAGCCGATAAGCGCACCCTCATCCGCCGCGCCGCGCTCGACCTTACCGGCATGGCCCCCTCCAACGCCGAAGTCGAAGCCTTCCTCAAAGACACCGCCAAGGACGCCTACGAAAAGCTCATCGACCGCCTCCTCGCCAGCCCCGCCTACGGCGAACGCTGGGCGCTCAAATGGCTCGACGTCGTCCGCTACGCCGATACCAACGGCTACGAACTCGACGCCGAACGCCCCCAATCCTGGCGCTACCGCGACTACGTCATCAACGCCTTCAATACCGCCAAACCCTACGACCGCTTCCTCATGGAACAGATCGCCGGCGACGAACTCTACCCCGGCGATACCGACGCCCTCATCGCCACCGGCTTCCTCCGCGCCGGCCCCCGCCACGTCGTCGGCGGCAACGTCGACCAAGAGGTCAACCGCCAGGAAGTTCTCCTGGAAATGACCCTCGGCGTCAGCAACACCTTCCTTGGCCTCACCGTCGGTTGCGCCCGCTGCCACAACCATAAGTTCGACCCCATCACCCAGGCCGATCACTACCGCATCCAAGCCATCATGGCC
>CAMDKT010000716.1 GCA_945900935.1 Candidatus Sulfopaludibacter sp. SbA3
ATTTCTTCGTCCGCTGTTCCGCCGCCTGATCTCGCAGTGTGATTATCTGCTGCTCCCGCGCCGCCAGATCCCGCGCATACCGCTGGACCACGTCCTGCTGCCCCGCAATCGAGTTCAGGCTGGAGATGTTCTGCCGCAGCCTCTCCTGATCGGTCGCGAGCGTTTGGATCCTTTGCTCCGCGCCGCGGATGGCACGGTCGGCCTCGGTGATGAGCCGTTTCTGCTCCGCAATCCGCCCCAATTGCTGCTTTCCGCTCGCCGGGATCGCGCGGTTTACGGAAATCGCCAGAATTGCGTCCGGCGACATCGAGGAAACGGACATGTACTCGTCGTGGACGAAGTCTTCCTTCACCGCGAATGTCTCGCTCGACGCCGCTTTCAACGCCACGCTGAACCGCTGCATCCTACCCGTTGTTTCTACGGGTTTCTGCGTCAGTAGCTTATATCCGGTTCGCAGCGGATGCTCGATGATGAGATTCTTCGCCCGGTTATCGATGTTTTTGATCGTATAAGTCGTCGTCTCTTCAACGCCCGTTTTCGCGATCAAGGAACCCCGCGTCGCCTTGAACTCCAAATACCGCTGATTCCCGGAATCGATATTCGTAGTTACTCGCGTTCCTAAGTCAATGCCATAACTAATTAATCGTTTGTCGCCGGTTTTCACGGTTTCCACCAACGCCTCGCCCGCGTACGCATTGGAATCGAAAACGGTGATCGGGCCGCCGTCCAGCGTCTTGCCCGTGTTGTTGGAAAGCTCCGCCGCCGTGCGCGGATTCTGGCTCGAACGGTCAGAGTAAATCAACAGCTTCCGCGCATCCAGCGGCTGCTGCAGGAACGGCAGCATCGCCGACTGATTCCGCCGCACCGTCACCGGCTGGCCAAATGCGTATTCAAAGAGCTCTCCCAACTCGCGCCCTTCCGTTTGCACCGAAACACTGCTCATCCGCTCCATCATCGGTTCGGCCGCATCCGCCGCCATGGCCATGGCCCGCCCAAATCCGCCGCCACCGCTGCCTGCCTTCCCAGCCATCTGTGCCGGAGGCGGAGGCGCCGGCGCGTTCGCCACCGCCCCCGCATACAGAATCGGAGCCGCCGCCTCTTCGTCCGGAAGATCCGCAAACGGACGCGTTATAAACTTCGGATCATACAACCGGCTCTGAAACGAAATCGGCTTCCCCGAAACCAGCGACAACGAAATATTCGTCCAGTCGTCGTTCGTCGTGTTGTCGATAATCGCCCATCCCTCCAGCAACGGCTGCGGCGAATTCCGGAAGATCAACCGGTACGACGACTTCCAGATCGGCGTCGGGATCAGATACGATGCCGCCACCTTTCGCCCCTTCGCGTCGGTTGAGTCAATGTAGACACTTCGCTGCTCTCTGGTGCGCGCCCCGGCCAACGCTCCCAAATAATCCCGCAATTGGCGCTGCAACACGCCGTCGGCTAATTTCAGCGACATCACCGCCGACAAATCGACGGTCTTCAACTCATTCATGTCGGTCAGAATGACAACCAGGTCCCGCTGCGGCTGCTGTTCCGTCGCCGCCACCGCGCGCCCGCTCACTATCGACCCGGCCGTTTTCTGCCCGCCCGTCTCCATCTCCAGGCGCGCGCCCTTGAACTGATCCAGGAACTGCGCCAATGGTACCTGCGGCCCCACCGTGAACGAATACTCGCCCAGCCGCCGGTCCAGCGGCGTCGAAGAGTCATACCGCAACCCGGTCACCTTCCCGCCGCCCGACTCCTCAACCGTTAACGATTTCAACACATCGTTCATCTCCGACGCCTTGAAATCCAATCGCGCCGACTCTCCGCTGACCAAATCGCCGCTCCGTTCAAAGTAGCCGACGCCGTGCTTATAAAGCACCACGCGCTTCACCGGCAGTTCCGCCGCCATCACTTCCGCTGCCATCAATGACGATGCCGCCAGCACCGCTGGTACAATTCTCTGGTTCATTGGATCTCCTTCGAGTGTAGATGTCGCATCGGGCGTTTCCCTTTCAACTGAATCCGGCACTTTTACTCTCCCGTCTCTTTGATAATGACGCTTTTCTCGCGCTGATCGTCAATCCCCGTATCGTCGTCCCCTTTCCGCCCTCGCAACCCAACCCGAATCGCGTCTGCTAATCTGGTATTGCATTTCCCGCGAGTTCACTGATCTTTGCGATTTCGTCAAAGTAGTTTGAACTCCGTGCCGATATTAGGGATGGAGGCTGATTGTTGCTCGTTTCAAAATTTTCGATATTTTTTCTTCTGTTTACCCTGCTCCCCTGCGCGGACGCTCAAAGTACCGGTGTAATCGGCGGGTTCGGCGGCGGGCAATCCGCCTACGATGGACCAGCCATCCTGGGCCGCGGTGCCCCGATCTCCGGTATGCGCGGCACCCAAGCCGTACCCATTCACTGGCAGGCATCTATCAACGGCACTTACGACTCCAATATTCTGGGCTATTCCGTGGATTCTTCCGGTAATTTAAGCACAAGTTCCAGCGTCGGAGTCACTGCCGATCTCAACGCCTCCGGGCGCAAATCCTGGCACCGCAGCTTCCTTGGACTCGACTATTCCGGCAATTACAGCCACTTCGCCCGCCAACCGCTTTTTAATGGCACCAACCACCAATTGAACTTAGCCTGGGGTACCCAAATCGGGCAAAAACTACAGATAAATTCCCAGGTCGGCGCGGCCACTTCGAATCGCTTTCTTGGCGGCCAGTCCGCCTTTCAATCGAGCGAGTTCGAATTCCTTTCCGCGCCCATGCAGGAGCTTTTTGATTCGCGAACCTATTTCGTCGGCGTCTCCGCCGGCGCGACCTATTCGCTCAGCAGCCGTCAATCATTCCGGGTTTCCGGCAACGGATCCTCCGTTCGACGCCGCGCCCGCGGCCTTGTCGATATGCAATCGTACGGCGCCTCCGGGGACTATGTCCGTCGATTGAATCGCAGTACCAGCATGGGGTTCAGCTATACTTTCAATCATTTTGATTTTTCAAAAGTGTTCGGTGAGACGGAAGTCCACACCCTCGGCGGACATATCAGCCGCAAGGTTGGGCGCGACTGGCAGTTTTCCGGGAGTCTGACCGGTTCCGATCAGTCCACCGTCG
>CAMDKT010000717.1 GCA_945900935.1 Candidatus Sulfopaludibacter sp. SbA3
AGGTGCAAAGCCGGGTTCGCGTGCAGATCCCGCGCCAAAGTGCCCGACCGAAGAAGAGCAAACAGCATGCGCGTCCAACTCCGTCCGCCACACCACCATGCCGACAAGGCTCCGATTGATATCTGGGTGATTCATGCGCGTGAGGAAAATCCGCCGCCGGACACCGAAGCGGTCGAGTGGTTCCTTCTGACGACGATCGACATCGGCTCCCCGGAAGATGCTGAGCAATGCCTGCGCTGGTACTGTTTGCGGTGGCGCATCGAGGACTGGCACCGGGTTCTGAAGTCGGGATGCCGCATTGGGGATATCGCTCATGAAACCGCCGAGCGTGTACGGCGGGCGATTGCGATCAATCTGGTGATTGCCTGGCGGATTATGCTGATGACGCTGCTGGGCCGCGAAACCCCGGGCCTGCCCGCCGAAGTGTTGTTCTCCGACGTCGAATTGCAGACGCTGCGCGCCTACGCAAAAAAAAGGCCTGAAGCCGCCAGTGCTGCTGGGTGAAGCGGTACGCCTGGTCGCCAAGATCGGCGGCTATCTCGGACGCAAGAACGATCCGCCTCCCGGTCATCAACAGATCTGGCAGGGCTACACTGCATTGCAGTTCATGTCGTTCGGGTTCGCGCTGAAAGAGGAATAATTCTTCCGCGTTACTTATGGGTCACGGGCAGTGCTAGGTCACGAAAGTCTTCAATAAGTCAATCACTTCGAAAATTGCCCGATTGTTGATGGCGCGGACTTGTTTCTGGAGTTGGGCCAACCGGCCTGGAGCCAGTAACCGTTCCAACGCGGGGACGATTTCTGAAAACGAGGACAGCGACTCGCCGACGTTTTGTTCGACCACCCAATCGGCGTTGAAACGCTCTTGCGGCAATGTCCAGGCGTTTTTCTCCACGATGACCGGAAGCCCCATGTGGATGGCTTCGCTGATGGAACCGGGGCCGGGCTTGCCGATCAAGAAATCGGCCAACTGCATGTAGCGGGGAATTTCGCGCGTGAATCCTTCGACGAATTTGACGATGCGGGACGGGCGCTCCGCCAGCCGTTTCCGGAGTTTTTCATTCTTGCCGCAGACAAGAATGAGTTGCACATCCAGACTGGATTTATCGATACGCAGGAAGATCTCGTCCATCTTCTCCGAGCCCATGCCGCCGAATAGCACGACGCCGGTGGGCCGTGACGGGTCCAGCCCCAGCCGGCGGCGCTCGGCGCTGACATCGACCGGCGAAATATCGTAGAATTTCGGGTTCAGCACCATCCCCGAGACACGATGGGCGGAACTTTCCGGGCTGATTTCGCGTACTTGTTGCAGTGCCCGATCGGTCCCGCAAATGAAGATCTGCTTCTGGCGCTCGATCCAAAAATGGGGCGGGTAGTCCGCCATGTCCGTCAAGACTGTGACGAACGGAATGCGAGGGTTTACCTTTTGCAAGGCCTGCCACATGGACCGGTCAAAATTGGGAACGAGCGAGACGACCATGTCTGGCGGGTTGGCGCCCCAATACTTCGTCAATTCGCGAACTTGCGCGGTATGATAGAGACGAATGATGCCATGCATCAACGGAAGCAGTTGGGTGGATCCGAGAGTCCAGCCGTTTTCGAGGATGCGGTTGTAGATGTCCTCCAAACGCAGGCCGGTGAGTTTCCGGAAGATGTCGAGATCATCAAGGACATCCTGGAGATCTACGAGACGAATGTCCCATTCGATCGCCTGGTCCCGAATAACGGCGTCAAGGGCGGTGGCGGCGGCGCGATGGCCGCCTCCCGCATCAAAGAAAATGAAATCTACGGCCGGTCTTTTTGCCACGTTATCGTCTCTCCGACATTGTAACGGGCGCAACGGCCAGACAAATTGATTCACGAATGTTTTTTGAAAGTTTCACTTGGCTGTAACGAATAGAGGGTTAAATGAGAGCATGAGACTGGCGGAAAACGTCCTCGATTACATCACGACACACGACATGATCGTGATGCGGCGGTGTAACAATTGGATGGCACCGCGCTGGATACGGCTGTGGATGATCTGCGCGACGCGAGGCGGCGACGGCTGGCTTTGGTACGCGATTCTTTCGGGCGTATTGCTGTTCGGCGGCGAAGACCGGGTCCGGGCGGCTGGGGCGGCGTTTTTGGCCGGCGCTGTAGGAATCTGGGTTTTCCTGGTCTTGAAGAAAGCCGCGAACCGGCCGCGGCCCTGCGCGATTTCCGGGCACGCCTGGGCTACGTTGCTGCCCCCGGATCGGTTTTCGTTCCCCAGCGGGCACACGATGACCGCCTTCGCGGTGACGACGCCGTTGATGACTTACTATCCGGATCTATCGCTCGCATTGACGTTTTGCGCCGTGAGCGTAGCCGGAAGCCGCATCATGATGGGTATGCATTTTCTGAGCGACGTTGTGGCGGGCGGACTGCTGGGGGCATTGCTCGGCTATTTGAGCATGGCCGCTATTTAAGCTCGACGAAGACCCATTCGGTTGGCTCATCGGGTTCCATGTTGACGGGCGGTCCGGCGGCTGAGCGCCAGTGGGTCTCGCCATCGCGCAATCGGACGGCGACGACGGGCGTTGTGAAGGAGATTTCCCGCGGCCGGAGTGTGGCCCGCAGGATGCGCACTTGCTCGTTTTCCATTTCGAGTTTGAATCGGCTCGACGGTTTGGCCAACTGGACCTTGGCGTCGTGCGGCGGATTGTCTTTCAACTCAATTTCAATGATTCGAATTGCGGTGCCGCCGGTATTTTCGCTGGTGTGCAGGCCCACGCGAGGGTCCCAGCGCACTTCGCCGGCCCGGAAGGGAATGTCCCTGGCAATGCCGGATTCTTTGTTGTCGATGCGCAGCGTTCCGCGGTCGAGATGAATCATCACGCGGTTAATCAAGTGGACGTGCGGGCGGCTCAACTGTCCTGGAAGATTGGCGGCGCGGACGACGCGGACCCACTCGTTCTCGACGACGAGCGGGTTTTGGGCCAGGCACGCGAAGGATAGGATCGTCCACAGAAAAAAGCGCATGGGGCGACGTTATCATAAACGGGGCGCGCACCGTGATTCCGGAAGTTTTACCGAGCCGCGAGCGTGAGCGAGTCGGTGGAACTTCTGAGGGGGCC
>CAMDKT010000718.1 GCA_945900935.1 Candidatus Sulfopaludibacter sp. SbA3
TGCCGGGGAACTGGGTGCGGGCGGCGGGCGCGCCGGTGAGCGGGTCAAAGATATTTACGCCGGTGGCGCTGAGGTCGCCGGTGCGCTCGAGATCGCTGGGAACGCGGAGCAGCGCGCCGCCGCCGGTGTTGCGCCGGGTGCCCTGATAGTCGCCGAAGTAGAAGAGCTTGTTCTTAATGGCCGCGCCGCCGATGGAGGCGCCGAACTGGTTCCACTGGGTGAGCGGGATGAGACGGCCATTCGAGTTCGGAATGGGCTTCGACTGGGTGAACGGATTGCGGGCGATCATGTGATCGTTGCGGAGGAATTCGAAGACGGATCCGTGGAGTTTGTTGGTGCCGGACTTGGTCTGCGCGCTGACGACGCCGGCGCTGGCAACGCCGAATTCCGCGTCGTAGTTGGCCGTGGTGATCTTGGCTTCGGTGACGGATTCGAGCGTGGGGTTGATGACAATCCAGCCAAGAACGGCATCGTGATTGTCGGTGCCGTCGAGAAGGTGTGAAGTGCCGGCGAAGCTTTGGCCGTTGACCAACATACGGTAGGAGCCTTGCGGGTTTTCGGCGGAAGCGGCGGTGAGTGAAGTGGGGAACGCCACGACGCCCGGTGTCATCAATTGGAAATTTGTGAAGCGGCGGTTGAGGACGGGGAGTTCGGTGACGGTGCGTTCCGTGTATGTGGCGGCGACGTCGCTTCGCTCCGTTTTCAGAATGCCGACTTCGGAGGTGACCTCAACCGTCTGGCTCATTTCGCCGATCTGAAGTTTGGCGTCAATGCGGAGTTCGGTGTCGACAGAGACGGGAATGTTTTCCTGCACGAAGGCTTTGAAGCCGCCCGCTTCGACGCGGAGACGATACCGGCCGACGATCAGGAAGCGCTGGGTGAAGTTGCCGGATTCATTGGTCGTGGTGTTCTGGGTGACGTCGCGGCCCATGTCGGTGATGATGACTTTGGCGTTAGGAACAGCGGCGCCGGAGGAGTCCGACACGGTGCCTACGATGGTTCCGGAGACGGCTTGGCTCCAGGCGATGGAGGAAAAAGCAAACAGAACGAGCGCTGCAAACTTTGCGTGCATTATTTTGTACCTCAGAGATGTGACCCCCGGGAAATTCCCGGTTTGGAGGATAGTATAGCTAACTCGCGTGTTGGCCGTTTACCAGGAAAGGCGCAGTCCGAATTGCAGCGCCCTGGAACCGTTGCCTGAAAACGACGCATCGATGAGGCCGGTGGAAGGGTCCGGCCGCTTCGGTATGCCGGGCATGTTGAGGACGCTGAAGAAGTCAATGTTCAGGCGCAAGTAGACGCGCTCGGTTATGGGGATCACCTTGAATAGCGACACGTTCTGGCTCCACTCCGGGAGGCCCAGCACCGCTTGATTGCGCCATGGATTCAAGTTGGTGTTGAGGGTTGTGCGCTGCAGAGAGCCGTCCTTCATCGGGACCCAAACCGTGTTGCTGTCGTAAAAAGGAAAATTCGGATCGGCCGGGCTGCCGCCGTTGGCGGGGATGGGAATCAGCGGCGAGTGCGCGGGCTTGTAGTTCGACGGCACGCCCATTACACCATTGGGCAAGCCATTGGCGCCGACGCTGTTGATGCGGTTAGCGGGAATGTAGCCGTTGTAGAAAAGATACGCATCGCGGCAGACGCCGCTGCGGCAATCCTGCACTTTGTGCTTGGTGCCATAGATCTCAACCGGATTGGGGAAACGCCAGTTGCCCGTTGGCAACTGCCACCACGTTGATGACACCGAGCCATTTCCCGCGAGTTGCCAGCCGCCAACGACGCGATCGACGATGGGGCCGGTATTCGTCGCGAAGCGTTTGCCTTTACCGAAGGGGAGATCGACGATGAAATTCCAGTTGACCCGGTGCTGCGGAATATCGGTATCGCGCTGATAGAAAAGCAGGCGCGAGCGCGCCGCCAGATCTTGCGGCACAGCGTTGGGGAGGAACACATTATCGGAAGGAAGAATGTCGCTTTCCCAGCCGTTGCCGGCGGCTTTCAACGAATTCGACAGAACGTAGAAGATTTGAAAGCCGAAGCCTTTCGAGTAGCGGCGCTGCACTTCGATCTGGAAATTCTGGGAGTTGGACCAGCCCGTTTTTTGGTACTCCTCAATGTCGCCGAACATGGTGGTTTCAAAGGCGCGGGTGGCCGTGCCGGAGAAGGCACCGGTGGGGCGCGGCAGGCCGGTTCGAGAGAACCAAACGAAGTCGTTCGGACTTTGATTGTAGGAGTAGAACTGGTCGAGCCGCGAGCCATGCGTGCCGACGTAGCCGAATTTCAAGAGCGTGTTTTCGAAGATCTCGCGCTCGAACGTCAGATTCCATTCGTGGGCGCGCGAGGTGGGCAGATACGGATTGAAATAGCTGGTCAGGAACGAGCCGCGCGTAATGCCGGTGGGGCTGTTGAGATCGAGAATGTCGCGGCTGTTGGTCCCGGCGATCGTCGTGGGCACGGAGCGCAGACCGTAGTTGGGCAGGCGGTCCGGCGTCTGGGCGGAATTGGAGAACTGATGCGTGAATCGGGCCGTGGTCGGCGGATTCTGGCGCATGCGCGCGTTGAAAGCGCGCAGGGGCATGGGATAGCCGTAGAGGCCGTAGCCGCCGCGGACGACGAACGGCCGCGTGCCGCCCGTCATCTTATACGCGAAGCCGGTGCGGGGATTGAAGTCCCATTTGTTGAGTTTGATCAGATCCTTCGGCAGCCCCGCTTGTTCGGGCGTGATGAACGGCACGCCGAGGTTCTGGAACGCGTTCCGAATGCCGGGCGTGGTGGCGCCGATCTTGTACATCGTCTCCCAATCAGTGCCGTTGACGACAGATTTTGTCTTGGGATCGAAACCGGTGAGAAAGTTATTCTCTTCGCGAATGGGCGTGTACATTTCCCAGCGGAGGCCGTAGTTCAATGTCAGGCGCGAGTTGACTTTGTGATTGTCCTGCAGGTAGAGAGCGAACTCGCTGGCGTGCATCCGGTACCATTTGCGAACGAACTGCGCCGAGTACGAGTTGATGGTGCCGAGGAAGAGATCGGCCGAGGCGTGGCCGGAGAATGGCACCGCGCCGAAGGTGGTGCCGGCCGCCGGATCGTA
>CAMDKT010000719.1 GCA_945900935.1 Candidatus Sulfopaludibacter sp. SbA3
CGGCGGAGCCGGTGACATTTCGAACGGGCGTAGCCAGTGTGCGAGTGGACGCCCAGGTCTTTGAAGGGACGCGAGCGGTAGCCGGACTGACGAAGGCGGACTTCCAACTCTACGATAACAACGCGGCGCAGGCCATTACCTATTTCGATCAGGAACGTGAGCCGGTAACGCTGCTGCTGGTGCTGGATGTCAGCGGCAGCATGGCGCGCCATTTGGAACAGATGGCGGCGGCGAGCCGAACGGCTTTGAAAGGGTTGCGGGCCGGGGACCAAGTGGGGGTGATGGTGTTTTCCCGACACAGCAAGGTGACGACGCCGTTTACGAGCGATTTGATCCGTGTGGCCGATGAGTTGAAAACGGCCATTCGGGAAAAGGACCTTGGCAGCGGCACGCAGATCAACGCGGCGCTGCAGGACGCGGCGAAGATGTTTCTGGAGCAGGCGCCGGCGACCGGGCGGAGGGCTCTGTTGATTGTCACCGACAATCTGGGCGTCAACTACCAACTCTCCGATGAAACGGTGATTCGGGCGTTGCAGGACGCCAACACGGTCTGTAATTCGATCATTGTTGGACGGAGCAGGAAAAGCGAGAAGGAGAGCCGATTTCGGAATCCCGATTTCAGCTATGCCGACGTGTTTAGCATTGCGGAGGAGACGGGCGGGGACGCGATGAAGTCCGACAAAGCGGGGGAGGCGTTCGGCGACATTTTGGAACGGATTCGCTCGCGGTACAGCTTGCACTATGGGTCACCGGGTGGTGAGCCGGGTGTGTTCCGGGCAATACGGCTGGAGCTGACGGCGGCTGCGAAAGCTCGTTTCCCGAGGGCGACGATGCGATACCGTAAGGGCTATTACGCACGCTGAGCCTGATACGCTCTAGTTTGTATGTCGACATTGGATGAATTGCGGCGGCGCCATGCGGCGGCCGAAGAGGGCGGGGGCGCGGAGCGCCGGGAACGGCAGCACCGCGAGGGGAAATTATCGGCGCGGGAACGGATCGATCTGCTGGTGGATGAGGGGTCGTTCGAAGAGACCGGCAGGCTGGTGCGGCACCGCTGCCGCGACTTCGGAATGGAAGCGCAGACGATTGACGGGGACGGCTTCGTTACCGGCTATGGACAGGTGCATGGGCGATTGGTCTACGTGTTTGCTCAGGATTTCACGGTCTTTGGCGGATCGTTGTCGGAAAGTAACGCGCAGAAAATTTGCCTGTTGATGGACATGGCGTTGAAGAACGGCGCGCCGTTGATTGGGCTCAACGATAGCGGCGGCGCGCGGATTCAGGAGGGCGTGGTATCGCTGGCGGGGTACACGGAAATATTCTTGCGCAATACGCTGGCTTCGGGTGTTGTGCCGCAGATCTCGGCGATTATGGGGCCGTGCGCGGGCGGGGCGGTTTATTCCCCGGCCATCACGGACTTCGTGTTTATGGTGGACAAGACCAGCTACATGTTCGTCACCGGGCCGGATGTGATCAAGACGGTGACGCATGAGGATGTATCGAAAGAGGACCTGGGCGGGGCGATGACGCATAACGCCACGAGCGGCGTGGCGCATTTCCTGGCGCAGGACGATGCCGACTGCTGCGCGCGGATTCGCGAACTGCTGCGGTACTTGCCGCAGAACAACGCGGACGGCGTGCCGCGCGTCGCCTGCGCGGATCCGGCGGACCGGGAGGACGCCGCGCTCGACACGATTGTGCCCGCGGAATCGAACATGCCTTATGACATGAAGGACGTGATTCGGCGAGTTGTGGATGACGGGGAATTTGTCGAAGGTCACGAACATTTTGCGCAGAATATCGTGGTGGGCTTCGCGCGAATGGACGGGCGTTCGATTGGGGTGATTGGGAATAATCCAGCCTTTCTCGCCGGCTGTCTGGACATCAACTCTTCGTTGAAAGGCGCGCGGTTCGTGCGTTTTTGCGATGCTTTCGGGATTCCCATTTTGACTCTTGAGGACGTGCCGGGATTCCTGCCGGGGACGGAGCAGGAGTGGGGCGGCATCATTAAGCATGGGGCGAAATTGCTCTATGCGTATGCGGAGGCAACGGTTCCGAAAGTGACCGTGATTACGCGCAAGGCCTACGGCGGCGCGTATTGCGTGATGGGGTCGAAGCATCTGCGGACCGATGTGAACTTTGCATGGCCTACGGCGGAGATTGCGGTGATGGGCGCGGAGGGGGCTGTGAATATTCTGTACCGGCGCGAGATCGCCGAAGAGGGGGCGCGGGCGGAGAGAATTAATGAATACCGCGAGCGCTTCGCCAATCCGTTTATCGCGGCCGAGCGCGGGTTTGTCGACGATGTAATTGAGCCGCGCCAGACGCGCCGCCGCGTGATCCGCGCGCTGCGAATGCTGGAGAACAAAGTGGACACCACACCGCGAAAGAAACATGGGAACATTCCGTTATGAGATTCCTCCTATTCCTGGCGTTGACGCTGCCGGCGCAGAACTGGCCATCGTTCCGCGGGCCGGGCGCGCGCGGCGTTGCTGACAAGCAGAATCTGCCATTGGAATGGGACGTGGCCACGGGGCGCAATATCGCGTGGAAGACGGAGATTCCGGGGTTGGGGCTATCGAGCCCGATCATTTGGGGTTCGTTGGTTTTCGTAACTACTGCAGTGAGCAGCAATCCGAAGATGGTGTTTGAGGCGACGCTGAAGGGCGAGCTGGACCGGCGGCAGGACGAAGCGGAGCAGGAGTTCCGCGTGCTGGCGATCAATTCCCGATCCGGAAAGGTCGCATGGAATGTCGTCGCGGGGCGAGCCAAGCCGCGTGTTCTTCGCCATCCGCATAATTCGTACGCCTCGCCGACGCCGGCTACAGACGGAAAATATTTAGTAGCGTTTTTTGGTTCCGAAGGGCTGTTTTGCTTTGATTTGAAAGGGAAGTTGATTTGGAAGAAGGATCTGGGCGCGTTGGACCAGGGCGCCTTCGACTTGCCGGATTATCAGTGGGGCTCGGCGTCGTCTCCGGTGTTGTGGCAGGGGAAAATATATCTGCAAGTGGATATGCACAAGGGCTCGTTTCTGGCTGCGTTCGATGCGGCGAG
>CAMDKT010000720.1 GCA_945900935.1 Candidatus Sulfopaludibacter sp. SbA3
TGGCGAGGCGTTCGGGACGGGTGTATTTATTGGCGATGAGCCATTCGGCTGCGCCGATGTAGTCGTCGAAGACGTTTTGTTTTTTATCTAACATGCCGGCTTTGTGCCAGTCTTCGCCGAACTCGCTGCCGCCGCGAAGGTTGACGATGGCGACTGCGCCGCCGTGTTCGATCCACCAGTTGTAAGCCGCGCTGAAAGACGGCGTGAGGCTAATGTTAAAGCCGCCGTAGCCGTAGAGGAGCGTGGGCATTTCGCCGACGAGTTTGCGGTCTGCTCGATGGGCGAGGAACAGGGGAATCTTTGTGCCGTCCTTAGAAGTGAACCACTTCTGGGCGACAGTGACGGCCATCTTTTCGACGGGCACGCTTTGGCGGTGGAATTCCTGGCTTGCGCCGCTGGCGATCCGGTGAAGAAAAGTAATCGTTGGTTCGGTGAATGACTGAAAGGTGGTGAAGGCGATATCGTCATCCCAACTACCGGAGAGATTGGAACCGGTACCGATCCCGGGGAACGCGACTTCGCGGACGAGTTTTCCGGCAGGTGTATAGAGGCGGGTTTTGGGGAGGACGTTCTCCAGTGAATTCGTGGCGATGTGACCGCCGGTAAGTTCCATGGATTCGATGTTCCACTGGGATTGAGGGATTATTTCTTTCCAATTGGCGCGTTCGGGTTTGTTGAGATCGACGGCGAGGATCCGATGGCGGGGCGCATTCCAATTCGTCAGCAGGAACAGCGTGTCGCCGCCGATGGCGCCATGGAACGAGGCGACAATATCGGTGTTGATGGGGAGGAGCTTCCGGTCGGCAAGACGGAGGATGTGAATGAGATCCTGGGTGCTGGCCGAGCCCTTGGCGGTCTGGATGAAGAGATAGCGGCCGTTTGAGGAGATATCGGAAGACAGGTAGCGTGTAGGGTCGAGATCCTCGCCAAAAATCAGTTTGGGTTTTTGGCCAAAAGTCTGCTCATAGAGGCGCGGGCCTTCCTTTGTTGCCTGGGCAAAGATGACGCCTTTGGCATTCGGCAAAATGCTGATGCTGGAGTAACGGGCGCGAGGGAGGACATCGCCGAATTCCTGTTTGGAATGGACGTTCAGGAAGTGGACTTCGACTTCGTCCTCGCCCCCTTTCCGGATTCCGTAAGCGAGGAGTTTGCCATCGGGGCTGAGGTCCAGGGGGGCAATGGATTTGGAGCCGCCCCAGGTGTTGGGATCGATGAGGACTTCGTCCTTGGCGGCTGCGCCGCGCCGGACAAGCAGGACGGCCTGGTCCTGCTCCGGGGAGCGCTTCACGAAGAAAAAGTTGTCGCCTGCGTGGATGACGCGTAGGGACTCGACGCGCATGAGTTCGGTGAGGCGTTTGACGATGGCGGGGCGCTGGGGAACGGCGTTGACGAAGGCCGCGGTGTGGTCCATTTGCGCTTTGAGCCAGGCGCGGGTTTCGGGGCTGTTCTGGTCTTCGAGCCAGCGGTAGGGGTCGGGGACGGAGACGCCGTGGAGAATGTCGACGGTTTTGGCTTTGCGAGTTTCAGGGGGCGGGGCGGAAAAAAGGGTCATGGCGGATAGCGCGGCGATAAGGGTTCTCATAGATTTCGATACCTGGTAAGGGATATTTGGTTGCTTTCGAGGGCGGCCCTGGTCTGGGGCGCCGTGAGGGTTTGGAGTTCGGCGGCGCGGCTTTGTTTGAGGCGCGTCGGGGCATTCAGCAGTTCGGCGGTGCATCGGCCCGGATGGGTCATCCATTCGGTGACGCCATCGGGGAGTTTAGCAAAAAGGGCTAGGAGATCGGTAGTGTCGTAGCGGCCAGTGAGGGCGAAACCGGCGAAGTGGTCCGTTGTACGGAGGGGGCCTGGATCCATTTTGCGCGCAAGACGGCGGACGAAGTGGTTGACGAGTTTTGTTTTTAGCGGAGCGCGGAAAGGGAGATCGAGATCGGCTGGACGGCGGAGAAAGGGAATGTCAAAGTCTTCGGCAATGGCAACGAGGGCACGGCAAACGGGCGGAAGGAGATGGGTGTGTTTGTGGGTGTCGGCGTGGGAGGGCGAAATGCCGGCGGCCTTGATTTTGCTGGCTTGGGCGGCGAGTTCGCCGTAGAGATCCAGTTGGCCGGCGTAGACGGCGCGGACGAGGGAGAGGAGATCGGCTGGAAGCGGTTTTTGGGTGAGGAGGGAATGGCCGCCGATGAGGACGAAATGCACGCCAATGTCGAGAGAGGGGTTGGCGTGGGCGAGTTGGACAGCGTCATCGAAGGCATCGCCATTGGCCATCAGCGTGGCGGCGGTGAGTATCCCGCCGGTGTGGGCGTCGATAATGCCGGCGTTCACGTCGCGGGTGAATCCGAAGTCATCGGCGTTGACAATCAGGCGTTTCAAAACAGTTTGAGCTGGATGGTGAGGAACTTTTTGGGATTGGCGCGGAAGTCCTTCATCATCAGGTTCATTTCCTTCATGGTGCCGTTCATGGAGTCGTAGAGCGCGGGGTTAACCATCAACTGGCCCATGGTGCCTTGCCCGCTGTTGACTTTGTCGATGGTCTTGTCGAGATTGAGAATGACCTTGTTCAGATTCGCGTGGAGTTCGTCGCTCTTGAGCAGTTTGCCGGCGGTACCCTGGCCTTTATTGATTTCGTCGATGGTTTTGCGGATGTCGGCGACGGCGGCTTTGATCTCGTCATGCAACGCGGGGTCTTTCAGCAGTTTACTGACGGAGCCTTTGCCTGAATTGAGATCTGTCTGGACTTCGGAGATAGTGGTGTCGACGCGTTTCATGATCTTACGAATATCTTCGTACATGGCCTCGTCGTAAAGGAGTTTACCGACGGTGCCTTTGCCGTTACCGATGGAGGCGGTGATTTTCTGGACTTCGGCGATGGTGGCGACCAGGCGCTGGTAGAGTTCGTCGTCGACGAGGAGTTTGCCGATGGAGCCTTTGCCGGTTTCGACGGTGGCGACGATGTTGTTGATGCGCTCGATGATTTGCTGGAGAGATTGCAGGGACGGATAGGCGGAGTTGACAAGGTCCTGGAACTCGCGGGTATCGAGGCTGCGGAGTTC
>CAMDKT010000721.1 GCA_945900935.1 Candidatus Sulfopaludibacter sp. SbA3
TTTGCCGGACTTGCCGCCTTTAAGGATGCCTTCGCGGGAATCGAGGCGCAGGTTGCCGAGCGCGCCGCCGGTGTGGCAGGCGTGGCAGTGCGTAGCGAGGAGGGGCCGGATCTTCGCTTCGAAGAATTCGTCGCCGTCAGCGGAGAGGAGTGGGAGGGCGCAGGCGATGAGCGCCACGAGTGGGCGTGGCATATGGCGTTCATTCTATCGCGATCTTAATCCAACTGCTCAGGTTTCAGTTCGATGTTGCTTTCGCCGGCCGCTTTTTTTTCGAAATACTTCTTCACCCAGGCGTCCCAGCTTTTGCCGGAGGCGGTGTCGCGGCCGGTGAAGGCGAGGCCGGCGACTTCGGCGTAGCGGATTTTGATTCTGTTCGTAGTGCCTTGCGGCATGATGCGGATGTAGGAATCGTGGAGGGTAACGCCGCTGTTGCGGTCGAAAAGGTAGC
Source organism: Candidatus Sulfopaludibacter sp. SbA3 (assembly GCA_945900935.1). GTDB lineage: Bacteria > Acidobacteriota > Terriglobia > Bryobacterales > Bryobacteraceae. The sequence continues at coordinate 449 of CAMDKT010000721.1, forward strand.
CTTCGATTACCGTGCCATCTTTCCTGGTAACGGTGACGTCGCCGCGGTAATCAAACGCCTTTTCCAGGCCCTGGCGGAGATCCTCTTCCGTATTGGCCGTCCAAGTTTGGCCTTGGAGTTCGTCCGAATTCAAACGGGAACTCCGTCCTTAGACTTGGCTTCGATTTGGACGAGTTCCGGGTGTTTGAAATGCTTGTCGAGCGCGGCGAGAACGGCTTTGTCCTGATACTTGCCGAACAGCATGGCGGCGGCGGTGTTCCAGAGGCCTTTGAGCGAGCCGAATGTATGGTCAACGGCGGAGGCTTCGTAGCCGCTGTGCACCATGCAGTTGGCGCACTTCGGATTGCCGGATTCGGTGCCGTATTTGTCCCAGGCGGTGTCGGCCATCAGTTCTTTGAATGTGTCGGCGTAGCCGTCCTGCAGTAAGTAGCACGGCTTCTGCCAGCCGAAGATGTTATAGGTCGGCATGCCCCAGGGGGTACATTTGAAGTGCTGTTTGCCCATGAGGAATTCGAGGAACAGCGGGGACATGTTGAATCGCCACTTGGACTTGCGGTTAGAGAGGATGGAGTTAAACAGAGTGCGGGTGCGTTCGCGGCCCAGGAAATGAGTTTGGTCGGGCGCTTTATCGTATGAGTAGCCGGGGGAGAGCATCATGCCTTCGACGCCGGCGTCCATCATGTCGTCGAAGAAATTCCTGACGGAGTTGGGGTCAGCGCCGTCGAAGAGCGTTGTATTTGTGGTGACGCGGAAGCCTTTGGCGACGGCTTCGCGGATGCCTTCGAGGGCTGTGTCGTAACCGCCTTCCTTGCACACGGCGAAGTCGTGGTGTTCGCGCTCGCCGTCCATGTGGACGGAGAAGCTCAAGTATTTGGAAGGCGTGAAGAGATGCAGCTTTTCCTTGAGCAGGAGCGCGTTGGTACACATGTAGACGTACTTCTTGCGGGCGACGAGGCCTTCGACAATTTCGTGGATTTGGGGGTGGAGCAGGGGTTCGCCGCCGGGGATGGCGATGGTGGGAGCGCCGCATTCTTCGGCTGCTTTGAAGCAGGCTTCGGGGCTCATGTTTTGCTTCAAGATATGAGCGGGGTACTGGATTTTGCCGCAGCCGGCGCAGGCAAGGTTGCAGCGGAAGAGCGGCTCCAACATGAGCGTTAACGGGTAGCGCTTGCGCCCCATCAACTTTTGCTTCAAAACATACGTCGCGACGGTCCACATCTGCGACACCGGTACAGGCATACCTGTATTATGGCAGGGATATGTTAAATTCCGGGATTAGGGCGCTTACATTCGATGTGTTTGGGACGGTGGTGGATTGGCGGTCCTCTGTGATGCATGAGGCCGCGGTGATGGAGCTGCGGGTGGACGCAGGGAAGTTCGCCGACGATTGGCGGGCCGGGTATCCGCGGGCGATGGCGCGGGTGCGGAGCGGAGAATTGGGTTGGACATCGATTGATGTTCTGCACCGGCAGATATTGGATGAGTTGATTGAGAAGTACAAGATAACGGGGCTGACGGAGGCGGGGAAGGTTCATTTGAACCGGGTTTGGCACCGGTTGGATCCGTGGCCGGATTCGGCGCGGGGATTGGCGCTGTTGCGGCGGAAGTTTGTTTGCGCGACTCTTTCGAATGGGAATGTTTCGCTGCTGGTGGACTTGGCGCGGCATGGCGGATTGACTTGGGATTGCGTGTTATCGGCGGAGCTGTACCGAGCCTATAAGCCGGACGCGAAGGTGTATTTGGGCGCGGCGGAGACGCTGGGAGTGAAGCCTGCGGAGACAATGATGGTGGCGGCGCACAAGGGCGATTTATTGGCGGCGCGGAAGGCGGGGTTGCAGACGGCGTTCGTGGAAAGGCCGTTGGAGAAAGGTCCGGGCGGAGGGGCGGATATAGGAAAAGAGGACTGGATGGACGTGTACGCAAAGGACTTTGTTGACTTGGCGCGGCAGTTGGGAGTGGCTGCTTGAACCGGCGTCGATTCCTGCGGTATTTGCAGCAGTCGCCGCTGCTGGCGCTGGCGGCGGAGATGGCGGGACAGCCGGGGCGGAAAGCGCTTTCGACGGCCAAGGACGCATTGGACGTTTTCGACTTTTTGCCGCTGGCGGAGAAAAATGTGCAGTCGCAGCATTGGGCGTACATGATGGGCGGATCCGACGACGACGGCACGGTGCGGGCGAATGAAAATGCGTTTTCGGAGTGGCAGATACGACCGCGGCGGCATATCGATGTGGAGACGGTTGACCCGTCGGTGACGCTGTTCGGGCAGAAGCACGCGTATCCGATTGTGGTTGCGCCGGCGGCGGCGCATCAGGCGTTTCATCCGGATGGGGAGGCGGCGACGGCGCGGGGGGCGAAGGCTCGGCAGGCGCAGATGATTTTGTCGACGAATGCGTCGCTGCATGTGAAGGAGGTTGCGCCGGCGTTTGGCGGGGCGCTTTGGTATCAGCTCTATACACAGGCAGAGTTTGAAGTGTCGCGGAGATTGGTTGGGGCGGCGGAGCAGGCGGGTTGTACGGTGTTGGCGATTACGGTGGATTCGGCGGCGGGGTCCAATCGGGTGACAGCGGCGCGTGGCGGCGTGAAGACG
>CAMDKT010000722.1 GCA_945900935.1 Candidatus Sulfopaludibacter sp. SbA3
TCAACGCCAATCCGGACATGGTGCAGGAATTCAAAGTGGAGACCAACAGCTTCTCCGCCGAGTATGGCCGCGCCGCCGGCGGTGTCTTCAACGTCATCACCAAGAGCGGCACCAACGAACTGCATTTCTCCGCCTACGAGTTTCTGCGCAACGACAAACTCAACGCCAATGACTTTTTCGCCAACCGCAGCGGCACCAAACGCGCCCCGTTTCGCTTCAACCAGTTCGGCGGCACGCTGGGCGGGCCGGTGGTTATTCCGAAACTCTACAACGGTAAAAACCGGACGTTTTTCTTCGTCAACACGGAGATCGTGCGCTTTGTCCAAGGCATCATTTTCACTTCTGTCCTGCCGGATCCCCGCCATTTGACGGGCGACCTGAGCAACGCCCGCCTCGCCGACGGGCGGCTGGTAAACGTTTTCGACCCGGCCACCACCGTTCCCAATGCGGCCGGCGGTTTTCTCCGGTCGCCATTTCCCGGCAATGTCATTCCCGGCGCGCGCATCGATCCTGTTGCCCGCGGTTACTCCAAGCTGATTCCCGCGCCGACGGTTCTCAACGCTCCGTTGGGCACCATTAATTACACGCGCGGCGACGGCAATCGCGTGCCCAAAGACTCCTACAGCTTTCGCGGGGATCACAACTTCAGCGATTCCAACCGTATCTTCGCGCGCTACTCCTACGACGACACGCCCTATATCCGCGCTCCGGTATTTGGGCAGGAACTGAAACACATCGCCCCCACCGCCGGACCGCAAACCTTCACGCGATGGAACGCCGTCATGGAAGATACACACACGATTTCGCCTTCCATGATCGGCGTATTCCGTTATTCCGCCAGCCGTCTCATCAATTTCCGGCGTCCCTATTCGGATAACTTCGATATCACCTCGCTTGGCCTGCCCGCATACTTGCGGCAGGGGATGGTGGATCCCATTTCCCTGCCGCCCATCACCATTACCGGGTACTCCAATACCGGTTCGGTCCCCAACATCGTAGTTGGCGGATTGATCGGGGCGACCGATTACATCAACTTCGGCCATACCCTCCAGACCGGCCAGGCGACCTTCACGAAGAACTTCACCGCGCACACGCTGAAGTTCGGCGGCGAATTTCGTGCGGTGCAGTTCAACAATTTGCAGACCAGCGATCAAGCCCATAACTTCAGCTTTAGCCCTTCCTGGACACAGGGGCCGAACCCGACCACCGCCGGCGCGACTGTCGGCCTGGCGCTGGCGTCCTTCTTGTTGGGGATTCCAGCCGGCGCGGTGAATCCGGTGCCGGCGCTGGCGATGACCACTAAGTTCTACGGCTTCTTTATGCAGGACTCCTGGAAGGTGACTCCCAAACTGACGGTGAACGCCGGGGTCCGGTGGGACTATGAATCGCCGCGCACGGATCGGTTCAATCAGTTGGCGAACTTCGATTATCAGGCCACCAGCCCGATACAGGCCTCTGGGCTGACTCTTCGCGGCGGGCTTACTTACGTGGGAGTGGGCGGACTGCCGAGGACCAACGCGAATCCGGATCGCAATAATTTTGCGCCCCGGTTTGGGATTGCCTATCGCCTGGATCCGAAGACGGTGTTTCGCACCGGCGGCGGCCTGTTCTACGGCCACACTGGCGGGATTGGCGGAAGCGCCGCTCCGTTCGGCACCTCCGGCTTTCTGGCCTCTACAACCATTGTCACCGCGCTCGACGGCATTAACCCGATCGTGAAATGGAGCGATCCGTATCCCAACGGGTTCAACCGTCCCACTGGTTCGTCCGCGGGGCTTGCCACGCTGCTGGGGCAAACGATTGGTTTCTATGATCGCGGGAATGTTACGCCGTACAGCGCGCAATGGAACTTCAATATTCAGCGTGAATTGCCGGGGAAAATTGTGTTGGAAACTGCGTATGCGGGCAGCCGCGGATTGAAGTTTCCGGAGAACCGGCAGTTCAATCAGCTTGCTCCGGAGTACTTGAGCCAGGGCGACGCGCTGCGACAGTTGGTTCCGAACCCATTCTTTGGGCAGATCGCCGTCGGCCCGCTCGCGCAGCGGACGGTCGCAAGGGCACAGTTGCTTCGGCCGTATCCACACTTCGAAGGCGTTGGGAGCCAGGGTGCCAGTTGGGCCTCCTCGACGTTTCACGCGCTGGAGATGAAGGCGGAGAAGCGGTACGCGAGCGGCGTGAGCATTCTGGCGTCGTATACATGGTCGAAACTCATGGACTTCGGAATCGGGCCTTTTGCCGGGGAAGTGCTGGGCGCTTCTAGCTTCCAGAACTGGATGAACATCGCCGCAGACAAGAGTCCCTCGACGCTCGACCAGACGAACCGTTTTATCTTCAATGGCGTGTATGAAATTCCGATTTTCAAGAGCGGCGCGGGGCCGGCCGCAAAGGTTCTGGGCGGCTGGCAGTTGGGCGGCATCTGGAGCGTTTTTTCGGGCGGGCCCCTCGGTATCAGTTCGGCGGTCAACAACACCTTTTCGCAAGGCGGCGGACAACGGCCAAACTGGAGCGGCAAGAACGCGTGTTTAGTCAATCCAACGCCGGACCGATGGCTGGACAGCACCGTCTTTTCGAACCCGCCGGTGTACGCCTTCGGGACCTCGCCGCGCACTTTCAACGGTTGCCGGAGCGACGGGACAAAGCAGATCGATATGACGCTCACGAAAAATACGAAGATCGGGGAACGGCTCAACCTGCAATTCCGGACGGAAGTGTTCAACATTTCCAATGGCGTTCGCTTTTCAACGCCCAATCAGTCATTCGGCAACGCGCAGTTCGGGAGTATCAATGCGCAGAGTAATCTGCCGCGCATTGTGCAGTTTGCTTTGAAGCTCATTTATTGAGGCGCGTCGATTACTAAGTGGAAGGCACGCTTCAGCGGATTCCGGACGCGGCCGTCGCCCTTGTTACGCGTCTCCAACTATTGCGGCAAGAATTCGCTTGAAACCGCCCTCCAGCTAGTGTATGATTCAGCAACTCTAAAGTGGACCCCATTGTCAAGACCATTTTTGGCTTTCAATAAGCTAA
>CAMDKT010000723.1 GCA_945900935.1 Candidatus Sulfopaludibacter sp. SbA3
CGAAATCCGCCCAACCGTGCGGTCAAAAAACTGATCCGCGATTACAAATTCCGTCGGCCGGTGCTCTTCTTTCAATGACCCGACGGCGCTCAAGGAAATGATCCGCTCCACGCCCAGCATCTTCATGCCGTAGATATTGGCCCGGTAATTCAACTCACTCGGCGAGAGCCGGTGCCCGCGCCCATGCCGGGGCAGAAACGCGACATCGCGCCCCGCTAACTTCCCGACGATATAACTGTCCGATGGCGAGCCAAACGGCGTCTCCAACCAGACCTCATTCTTCTCTGTAAAGCCCGGCATGTTATACAAGCCGCTGCCGCCGATAATTCCGATTTTTGCGTTAGGGTTACTCATGTGCAATTAGCTCCAGCAACACGCCGCCGGCCGATGCCGGATGCAGAAACACATACCGATGGCCGCCTGCGCCGATCCGCGGCTCGCCGAGCAGCCGCGCGCCGGAATCCTTCAGTGTACCAATCAAGCCCTCAAAATTCGGCGCCCGCAGCGCGACGTGGTGAATCCCCGGTCCCCGCCTGGCGATGAACTTCGCAATCGGCGACTCCCCGGAGAGCGCCTCCAGCAGCTCCAGCCGGGACGAACCCGCGTCCAGCATCGCCACCCGCACGCCCTCGTGCTCCACCGTCTCCCGGTGCGTTACCCGCATCCCCAGCGCGTCCTCGTAAAACCGCAAGGACTCCTCCAGCGACACAACCGCAATTCCCAAATGGTCAACCGCAAACCCCTCCAACACCGCCGGCCGCTCACCCCGCGAGACCGACCGAATTGCGGCCAGCGCCTCCTGGACGCCAACGCCGTCTTTGGCCGTCATTCGCGCCACCGGCAACCCGGTTGCCTCATGCAGCTCCCGCTCCGCGCGGTCCGCTCCGGATAAGTCGCACTTATTCAAAATCAGGACATCCGCCACTTCCATCAGCCCGGCCTTTTCCGCCTGCACCGAGTCGCCGCCCGCCGGAGTCAGCACCACCACCGTCACGTCGGCCAGCGAGGCTATTTCCAACTCCTCCTGCCCCACGCCGACCGTCTCCACGAACACCGTTGCGTACCCGTCCGCGGCCAATAACGAAAGCACATCCCGCATCCGCGGAGCCAGCCCGCCCCCATGCCCCCGGCTCGCCAACGACCGTATGAACACGTCCGGTCCGGCATTCGTCATCCGCACTCGATCCCCCAACAAGGCCCCGCCGGTGAACGGCGACGAAGGGTCCACCGCCAACACCGCCACGCGCTCCTTGATCACCCCCAGGAACGCATCCACTACCGTCGACTTACCAGCCCCCGGCGGCCCCGTAATCCCAATGACAAGCGCCGGCCGCGCCGCCGCTGGGCTCGCGCCCCCATTCTCCAACGCACTGATAGCCCGCGCCAGTTCCCGGCTCATGAGTTCTTCAAAAGCTGCCGTGCGATGACCAGCTTCTGGATCTCGCTGGTCCCCTCGCCAATGGTCATCAGCTTCACGTCCCGGTAGAACTTCTCCACCGGATAGTCTTTCGTGAACCCATACCCGCCATGGATCTGCACCGCCTCATTACAAGCCCGAACCGCCATTTCCGAAGCGTACAGCTTCGCCATCGCCGATTCGCGGTTCACGCTCCTCCCCTGGTCCTTCAGCCAGCACGCCCGGTTCACCAGCAGCCGCGCCGCCTCAATCTCCGTCGCCATATCGGCCAGCTTAAACTGAATCGCCTGAAATTCGCTGATAAACCGCCCAAACTGTTTCCGCTGTTTGGAGTACTTCAGCGCGGCGTCAAAGGCCCCCTGGGCGATTCCCACCGATAAAGCCGCGATCGAAATCCGTCCGCCGTCCAGCACGCGCAGCGCGTCGATAAACCCCTCGCCCGCCGTCCCCAACAGCGCCGAGCCAGGCACCCGGCAGTCCGTCAAAATCACTTCCCCGGTATCGGAAGCCCGCATCCCCAACTTGTCTTCCTTCTTCCCCGGCCGAAATCCCGGCGTCCCCGCTTCCACAAGAAAGGCTGAAATCCCATGCTGCGACTGACTCCGGTCCGTCGCCGCCATCACCACGCAGAGCTGCGCCTGATGGGCGTTGGTCGTGAAGGTCTTCGACCCGTTGATAATCCAGCCAGCCCCATCTGGCACAGCCGCCGTCCGCGTCCCGCCCGCGTCGCTGCCCGCTTCCGGCTCCGTCAACGACCAACTGCCAAGCCATTCGCCGGAAGCCAGCCGCGGCAAATACCGGTCCTTCTGCTCCTTGGTGCCCGCCAGATACAAGTGGTTACTGCAAAGCGAGGTATGGGCGGCCACAATCAGGGCCACGGACGGGTCCACCCGCGCCAGTTCCTCGATCAGCAGGGCGTACTCGACATACCCGTAACCGGCCCCGCCATACTCTTCCGGGAAGATCGAGCCCATCATGCCGAGCTCCCCGCACTTCTGGATCACCGCTGCTGGAAACTCCGACTTTTCATCCCACGCCCGCACATGCGGCAGGATCTCGGCCTCGGCGAATTCCCGTACCGCCCGCCCCAACTGGCGCTGTTCGTCCGTATACGAAAAGTCCATGGAAAGGCCGGTTAGACGATCTCTTCCTTCGCCGCGTCCCAGCGCATTGCGCGGCCTTGCCGATAGCTTTCCACGGCCATCCGGCACGCGATCGAAATCCGGAACCCGACCTCAAAGGGACAGTTCGGTTCCTTGCCGCTTCGGACGCAATCCATGAAGTTCTGCATGTGGCTGTTTGGATTGGTCCGCGTCATGCCAACCCGTTCGGTGCCCTGGGGACGGTTCACTTTCTGCGGCCAGTAGCGGACCTGATTGGCCCGCGTAATCGTGCCTTCGGTGCCCAGAACATCTTCGGCGAATCCACGCCGGTCATTGCCGAACCCTGACACCCAGGAGAACAGGATGTCTTCCGGATGTTCCATCGTCACCGTCATGGTGTCGGGAACTTCCCTCCCGTCCTTCCAGAGATAGAGTCCTCCGACCATGTTGACCTGCTTGGGTATTTGGAGGTCCAGCAGCTTGTACCAGATGCTGAGGGTA
>CAMDKT010000724.1 GCA_945900935.1 Candidatus Sulfopaludibacter sp. SbA3
GATAAAACACTCAACCTCCGCATATTTGAAGATGACGCGGGCAAAATGAACCGTACCTTGATCGACATAGCCGGCTGCTTACTCATCGTTTCGCAATTCACCCTATACGCCGACCTTCGACGCGGCCGCAGACCGGGCTTCGATCGGGCCGCGCCGCCCGAACACGCCCGGAAGCTATACGATTATTTTGTGAAAAAGGCTAAATCTCAGTTCGCGAATGTACAAACAGGAATTTTTCAAGCGCATATGACCGTCTCACTCGTCAATGACGGACCCGTAAGTATCTTCCACGACAGTATTGACAAATTTATGAATAAGTCGCACGCTGTCAGGTAAGAGCAGGCCAAGAACTCCATCACCAGTCGACCAAGCCGCGCTTTACGGTGCGGCGCTAGAAGGTCTTGCATTACAGAAGCAGCGCCTTGAAGAGCAGATCGCCATGGTCCGTTCTCTCCTCGGCGGAAAGAAAACGCCCGCGACGGCTCCGTCCGCCGCTGCGCCAGCCGCTAAGAAAGCGAAAACCAAAGGCAAATCCCGCCGCAAGCGGAATCTCAGTCCCGAGTCTAGCGCGCGGATCTCCGACGCGCAGAAAAGGCGCTGGGCCAACTTTCACAAGCAGGCCAGCGCCTAACTCAACCGCCAGTGGAACCGGTCGGCGATCACTTCCACTGGTCCATCTCCGGCAATCCGCCCAGCCGCGAAAAACACCGCGCGCCCCGATACTTTTCGCGCAAAATAGACATCGTGAGTTGCGATTAGCTTGGCTTGCGGCAACTCCATAAGTAGTCTTGCCAACTCGTTCTGGCCCGGCGGATCCAGAAACGTCGTCGGCTCATCGAAGATCAACACATCGGGATTCATTACCAGAACCCCCGCAAGTGAAGCGCGTTTCTTTTCCCCTGCACTCAAGTGATACGGTGCCCGGTCTTCCAAATGACTGATTCCCAGCGTCGCCAATGTCTCACGCGCCCGCCGGATAGATTCCACGCCGTCTACGCCCCGGTGCAGCGGGCCGAACGCTACATCTTCCAATACCGTCGGCATAAACAGTTGATCGTCGGAATCCTGAAACACGTAACCCACGCTGCGGCGAATCGCGCTCAGCGTTTCTTCTTCCAGAGTTACTCCGCCGATTCGGACTTCACCGTCCCCCCGCAACAGTCCGGCCATGTGAAGTAAAAATGTAGTCTTTCCGGACCCATTCGCCCCCAGCAATGCCACGCTCTCCCCAGCCGCCAATTGAAAATCCACGCCTCGCAATGCGGGCGTTCCGTCCGGATAGGTATAACGCAGTCCCCGGACATCAATCGCCGGGACGCTCATTGTCCCACCAGCGCCAAATATCTCGCCCCCAAAACTGCCAGCCCCGTCACCGCCAAATACCACCAATCCGGCGTCGTGATTCGCGTCGGCCGGGCGCTAACAAAGTCTCCCCGAAATCCGCGCGCGACCATCGCCCGATGCACTCCCTCCGCTCGCGCGTAGGAGCGGCCGAACAGCACCGCCATCGCTCCGCTGGCCCGCCGCCACAACGATTGGCGGTTCCGCCTCGGCAACACTCCCGCGTCCCGGCATAGCGCCGCCCGCCGCATTCGCGACCCATGGTCGACAATCACCCGCAGGTACCGCACCAGCGACTGCAAGACCATCACCAGCACCGCCGGGACCCCAAGCCCCCGCATCCCGCCAAACAGCGCCGGCAACGGAGTAACGCCGACCAGCAACAGCACTGACAACGCCGAAACATAGCTGCGCGCCACCAACGCCCCCGCAAATTGCGCGTTCCCGTTCTCCATCCAACTCACAAATCCAAAAAACAAAGGGAAGGGCACAATCACACAAGCCCGCGCTAACAAAGCAAACACTGGCAGGCCCGAAACCAACAGTCCGAATGCCAACAAAACGCTCATCGGGAGAAACGCCGCCGGAGACGACGGCGGCGTTGACGAAACCGCCACCAGAAACAGAAGCACCGAAACCACTTTCACCCGCGCATCCCGGCGGTGCAGAAATGAATCTCGCCGCGCCCATTCCTCCAGCCGCAGCGACTTCCCCACCCGGTCGCGCAACTACGCGCTCCTTTGCCGCATCAACAACCGCCCCACGGTCACACAAATTCCATAAATAATCGCCATGCCCGCCAATCCGGCCAGCGATTTTCGGCTCCAGTCACCCAGCAAAAACGGCACCTCGTAGTCCGGAAACGGAGCGGCCCAAAATAGCCGTTCCTGCGTGGCAACCCCGACCTGGGCCGCCAACGTCTGCAATCCATCCGGAAGCGCGGAGATGTACAACACGCCGCCGATCATCATGAGCAGCGCAGCGGTCGCCAACACTCCCGCCGCTCGGCTTGGCATCCCGCGCGGTATCCGCAGCCAGCCCGGATTCAATCGTTCCACCGACTGAAGGACGGCAACCGTTATCAGCCCTTCCATTATTCCCGTCACCAGGAATACTCCCGCCGACCCTCCAACTATCGCCGGGCTCATCGCCACCCCCGACAACCGTAACTCCACAATCGCCGCCGCCGCCGAAGCCAAGACCGAAAGCAACCCGCCCGCGAATACCCCCGCCGTCCGCAACCGCCCCTTCGACAGCATCCGGTACGGAAGCCATCCCGCCCAGACGCCGATGAAAGCCATATTCATCACATTCGCGCCGAGCGCAAGCAGCCCGCCATCCTGAAATAGCAGCGATTGCAAGATCAAAATCGCCGTCAGAATAATCGTCGCCGATCCAGGCCCCATCGTCATCGCCAGCAGCGCGCCGCCCAATAAATGACCACTGGTTCCGAATCCCACCGGAAAATTCATTCGCTGCGCCGCAAAAACAAATGCCCCCATCACGCCTAACAGCGGCACATGCCCCTCGGCCAAAGTCTCCTTCGCCCGCCGAACGGCCAATCCAATACCGGGAATCGCCACCGCGTTCAGCGTGGCCCAGACCGGTACGGAAAGGATCCCGTCAGGGATGTGCATGACTTCCATTCTACCCTTCATAATGGAACAG
>CAMDKT010000725.1 GCA_945900935.1 Candidatus Sulfopaludibacter sp. SbA3
ATATGCGCCAGGTCATCCGCCGCTGGCTTGGTCCAACGTACGGTCATTTAAGCTGGATACCGGGTTTCGATCATTCGGCGAACGTCGCCGTGCTCAACAAACTCGCCTTTATCCGCCGCCGCCAAGCCTTTATCGACTTCGCGTGAGAACCACTCGTCATAGTGCAAGAGGCGATCCACCGCTTCCTGCACGAGAGCTTCCGTGGGGCGGCCCTGCGCCGCCGCCATACGTGAAAGTTTAGTCTGCTGGTCAGAGGTGAATTGGACTTCCATGATGTGGCTCCTTACTTGAAAACGGCCTACTCAATCCAGAATAGAGGATATAAGTCCTGTTGTCACGGAATTCAGTGCGCCTGCACCGCGCCCTTTTCCCTACTGCCCGGCCTCCGGTCATGAACCAAAAGGGAACCCTTTTTCCCGATCCCGACTCGGCGGCAAGAGGATCGCGCCGCTGTCAGGCCGAATGAAGGGCCGCGACTGGCCTTTGCGCGTTCGCCGCGCTACGGATGAGCCCCTAAATTTTCGCGCCACATCGCCGCACGTGTGAACCGCAATGTGAACAGAATTGGGTCTAAGCCGGAAACGTCTCGCGAACCGGCGGCATGTTATCGACGAAGCCGGCTTTGTGGCGGCGAAGTTCGACGATGAGGGCGGCGCGGAGGCGTTTGAGCGTGGTCTGATGCTCGCGCTTGACGGCTAAGTTATCAAGCTCATCGGGATCCTTCTCCATGTCATATAACTCTTCGAGATCAGTAACAAGCGGGCGCACGTATTTGTATTTTCTCTCGCGAATCATGACGTACCAGGGGACACCGCCGTGGAGGACGGCGTTGCCGGTGGGGATCTTGTTGGTATCGGATCCGAAGGACTGGCCGGTGGCGGGGATGATGACGGGATAGGGCCACTCGGCGTCGGGGTTTTTCAGCAGCGGGGAGAGGTCGCGGCCGTGCATGGGCCAGGGCTTTTCGATGCCGGCGAACTGGAACATGGTGGGGACCAGATCGACGCCGGCGACGGGCGCGGTACACACCTTTCCCTTTGGAATGCGGCCCGGCATGGAGAAGATGAGCGGGGAGCGGATGTTGGAATCGTAGGCGGCTATTTTGACGCCGCGGAAGCCGTGTTGACCGAAGGCGAGACCCTGATCGGACGTGAAGATAACGAGGGTGTTTTCGAGTTGTTTGGTTTCGCGAAGCGCATCGATGAGTTTCTTGACGGATTCATCGAGCGCGTTGACGCCCTGATGATATTGGCGGACCCAGGAGATGAGCGAGCGGCCGGCGGCGACCGGTCTGCCGTTGGCGTCTTTGTCCCACATATTGATTTTCTGGGCCCAATCGGGCTTGCCGGGGCGCGGGGAGAAGATGTCCTTGGGCGTGTCGATATCGATGCCGGCGTAGTCCTGCAAATGGCGTTGGGCGGGCGTGTAGGGGCCGTGAACGGCGCCGTAGCAAAGCCAGAGATACCAGGGTTTGGAGGCGTCGCGGCCGTTGCCACGGATGAGATCGGTAGCCCAATCGGTGTATTGATCGGTCGAGTAACGCTTCAGGATTTCGGTCTTGCCGCCGTGATAGGTAATGGGTTGGTCGTAGTAGTAATGCGTGCTGGTTTCGGTGTATTTGGGGCGATTCCAGACGAGTTGGAAGTCCCAGTCACGGCCGAAGCCAGTGTCGGTGCCTGTGTGCCATTTGCCGATTTGGGCAGTGAAGTAGCCGTTGTCGCGGAAAGTTTTGGGCCAGAAGGGGCATTTTTTCGGGTCGTAAGTGCAACCGGGGTAGGGGCCTTCCATGCGCATGGATTCGACGCCGAATTGATAGTGGCCGGTGAGGAGGGCGGCGCGGGAGGGCATGCACCACGTGCCGATGTAGGCGGTGGTGAAGCGGATACCTTCTTTGGCGAGGGCGTCAATGTTGGGAGTTTTGACCCAGGGATAGGCTTCCGGGTAGGCGCTGACGGTGCGATAGGAATGGTCGTCGGTGTAGATGAATAAGATGTTGGGGCGTTTGGGCTGGGCGGGCGCGGCGACAGCGCCGGCGAAGAGGCCGAAGAGTTGGCGGCGGGAAGGTTTTGGTGTGGTCATGCGCATCGCGATAGTATCAGATTTCACGGGGCGCGGAGCGCTGAGACCGGCAAATAGTGATACGATTCCTAGTCGATGCGTATCTTGCTTGTTCTTCCCATTTTGTTGGTGGCCGGTTGTGCGGAGAAGCCGGCGGCGGTTCCGCCTGAGCCCGCGGTTTCGGTGGCCGCTTCCGTGGCGTTTACGGAAGGTCCGGCGCAGGGGCCGGACGGAATGATGTACTTCACCGATGTGGCGAACAACCGGATTTTGCGGTTGAATCCGGCTACGAAGAAGCATGAAGTATTTCGGGCGGATTCGAATCGGGCGAATGGACTGTTGTTTGACTCCCAAGGGCGGTTGATTGCCTGCGAAGGTTCCGACGGGGAGCGGAATCAGCCGCGAGTAACGCGGACGGAAATGAAGACGGGAAAGGTCGAAGAGTTAGCCGCGAAGTATGAGGGGCAATTGTTCAACGCGCCTAATGATGTGACGGCGGATTCGAAGGGCCGTTTATATTTCACGGATCCGGCGCCGGATGCGACATCGCCGGCCTCGAAGGCGAAGGGCGCGACGGGGAAGGCGGGCGTGTACCGGATCGACACGGATGGGAAGATTACGCGGCTGCTGACGGCGCCGGATACGGAGTGGCCGAATGGGCTGGTTATTTCACCGGATGATAAGACCTTGTATTTGATTGAAGCGAATAAAGTGGAGGGCGGGACGCGGGCGATTCGGGCCTACGATCTGTCGGCGGAGGGGACGCTTTCGAACCGGCGGGTACATTACAATTTTTATCCGGGGCGAAGCGCGGACGGGATGGCGATTGATGTAGAGGGGAATATTTATGCGGCCGCGGGGCTGCACCGGTTGCGGGGGACGCAGGAGACTTTGGACACAAAGTGCGGCGTGCATGTGATATCGCCGGTCGGCAAGCTGCTTCGATTTAT
>CAMDKT010000726.1 GCA_945900935.1 Candidatus Sulfopaludibacter sp. SbA3
GATAGCTGGTATGCAAATTTCCAGGTCACCACGAAGGCACCGGCACCGCCGCCGCCAGCCACTACGACGCCGCCCGGCGGAACTTTCTCTTGTGCCGCCGTCGAAGGGGCCAGCATCCGCTCTGGAGATGGGAAAAACTACTTGGGAAAGATTACGTCAAATCGGCTTGACCAGGATTCCATTGGAAACCAATTGAGCCCTTACGGCAGCAAGCTTTCTCCGACGAGCATCTTCAATACGTTAGGTCCATATGGAAGCACTTTTTCAGATACCAGTGCCTTCAGTCAGTTTGCGACAAGTCCTCCCATTATTTATCTCAACGGAAGGCCACAATGGTATCTCACGATCAATTCAACCAAGTCGCCCAGGATTGCCCCCACTCAACTCTTCCCGTGTATCGGGAAGTAGGACGCCTGTCGATTTTCTACCACTTATCAGTGCCGGTCTTGGGCGATGTGAAAGATGCGCCAGACCTCGATGCTCTGAGCGTGAACGCGGCACACGGCAACGTAAGGCATCGGCGGAAAGAAAATCTCTCGCGTTCCTTCAACGCGCCCCGGCCGCCCCACATAGGGCGCGGTTATCAAGTCTCGGATTTTCTCGTGGAGTTTCCGCATATTCACGAATCCCAGTAACGGCACCCAGGCTCCCGTCCCTCGGCATGGCGAGAATTTTTAACGTATATACGTTGCGATACAGTATTGGAGTGTGGCCAGCGAAATCGAATTCGATTGGAATGATGAGAACAGGAAGCACTTGGCCGCTCACAAAGTAGCGCCCGCGGAATTTGAGCAGTTGCTGAACAACGATCCTTTGGACTTGGATTACGAGCTTATCGATAACGAAGAGCGGTACCGCACGCTCGGCCTCACGAATGGAGGCCGTTTATCGACAGTGGCATGGACGATTCGTAACGGCAAGAATGAAGAAGCAGAACGAGAAGCAACCCAAGCGCGTCATGCCGACTTTCGCAACCGAGGCGGAAGAAGCGGAGTGGTGGTATAAGAACCGCAACATACATGGCAAACAGATGCTCGCCGCCGTGATAAGCGGCGAAGCCCAGGTGCTGACGAAGGAGAAGCTGCGGGAGCGGATAGCCTCATCCAAAAAGACGGCGGCGCCCGTGGTGGCATTACGAATTCCCGAAGCGGATTTGGCGTTGGCCCGAAAGTAGTCTGAATGGAAGGCGTGGTAGGCCCGTTACGGCCCCAGCCAGCGGAGGAACCAGTTCAAATTGCGCTCCATCGCGTCGCGGATGTGCGCGGGTTCGGTGAAGCCGTGGCCTTCCCTGGGGTAGAGATGATATTCCACTTCCACGCGATTGTCGGTTAGCGCGCGATAGATCTCGGCATTGTGGTTGATGTCCAGAGCGCCTACCTGAAGCAGGCTGGGGGTTCGCACGTCCTTCAACCGGAATCGCGGGGAGTGCTTTATATAGTTCTCCGGGACCTCCCAGGGCGTGCCTCCAAAGTAGGTCCAGAGGACTTCCTTCGGTCCGTCGGATTGGCCGTAATAGGTAATCCAATCCGTCGCCGGGGCACCGATGGAGGCTGCCTTGAATCGGTTCGTTTGGGTTACGGTGGACGCGGTCAGGTAACCGCCGTAACTCCAGCCCATGATGCCGAGCCGGGCCGGGTCGGCGATGCCTCGCGCGATGAGGGCGTCGATGCCGGTCATCACGTCGTTGTAGTCGCCAACGCCCTGGGAGAGTGCGTTCTTCATGCGGAAGGGAGCGCCGTAATTTACGGAGCCGCGGAAGTTGGGAGAAAAGACGGCGATGCCATTTTGCAAATAGACCTGCAGCGGATAAATGCGGGGCGTGGGAAAGGCATCGAGCGTGACGCCCGTCGGTCCGCCATGCAACTCGGTCAGCAGCGGGACCGGCTTTCCGGGCCGATAGCCGATGGGCAGCCACAGCATCCCTTCGATCTCAATACCGTCGCGGGACTTCCACTTTATTGCTTCCGATGAAAAGCGAGGAAGCTGTGAAAGGGACTCGTGTCCGTGAGTCAATTGGCGTCGGGAAGCGCCTGCAAGAAGTACGATGTCCGGCGGATTCGCCGGGCTCGTCTGGAGAAATACGGCGCGGGAGAGATCCGGTGTGAAGCTGGCTGCGCCGGAAATGTTTTCGGCCAGCGTGGTGGTGCGGTCCGCATCGATTTCGTGCCGGATCAGGAAGTCACGGACTCCTTTCCCGGCAGTGTAGGTTATCGACCGGGAGTCCGGCGCCCAGGCGAAGCTGTTGCCGTTGCGAAAGACGTCTTCGGGATGGCCGCGGGTGATGTAGCGGATGGGTCCGCCGCCGGCTGGTACGATGGCGACATCCCGCTTCTCGAAGTAGTTAATGGAGCCGCCTTGCGAATGGAAAGCGATCCACTTTCCGTCGGGGGAATACGATGGGTCGCCATCCCGGCCCGGCTGCACAACAAGCGGTTTGGCGGCGAGCGTTTTCAGGTTGACGGTATAGAGATCCGATTGCAAGGAATCCTGGTTTAACGGAGTCGCTTGGGCGGCGTATACGGCGTGATCCCCGGATGGGGAGAGGGCGAATGAGACGACGTGCCGCGGTCCCTCCGTGATGCGGCGCGCGGCCGGGGCGTTCAGCGGCTGCCAATAGAGACGGGAGAAACGGGTGTACTTGCCGGAGATCTCGGGATCGGGCGCGGAGCCGGGGTCCGCGGCCAGAAAGGCGATGCCTCGGCCATCGGGCGACCAGGAGAAGAGGCTGACGGCGGATGGCGAATGGGTGAGTTGGCGAACGCCATTCCCGCCGCCGGTGGAAAGGGCCACCTGGTTATTGGTGAGAAAGGCAAGCGTCTTGGAATCGGGCGACCAGCGGGGGCGGCGGCCCGCGTGTACCAGCTTCGCGGCGCCGCCGTCTATGGGCAATGCCGCTTACTTTGTGTAGCAGAGCGGTATTTTGCTGAAGTTCAAATTATCTGCTGGACATTTTCGCCGCCGCTGGGTATAGTTTGTTGGATGGGTCCACCAGAACAATTAGT
>CAMDKT010000727.1 GCA_945900935.1 Candidatus Sulfopaludibacter sp. SbA3
CGCACTCGAGGATTTTGATTCCACGCGAGCCGGGGACGAACTCAGCCGTCTGGCCGCGGTGCTTGCGCCTCGGGAGCTGGTCTACCAAGTGGTGGTGCCGCTGATGCGGGAAGTGGGTTAAAAATGCCCATCGCTCCAAAACGGTAAAAGTTTGCCCAGGGCCTACGCCAATGGGTCATCCGCTGGTTCGATTAAGGCCCGACTCCAGAAGGCCGGATCGTTATAACGCGCCGCGAGCGCATCAATGTCGATTCCTGACCCAGCCTGTTCGAAATCAAACGCACCGATCAGGTGTACGTGTTGCCAAGCATTGGGAGAAATATTTTTGACGATATCGGCGGCCGCGTGATCGCCGGAGGCGCGTTTCTGTTCGTACACACGCGATAGCAACAACGTGTTGTAGTAGATAACCGCGTTGGCGATCAGCCTCGCGCACTCGTTCCAGATATGCTGCTCGGCCTCGGTCTTCAGGCGGAACTTCCCCCCGTTGACGTAGGAGATCGCGCGGCGAAAGCGGTGATATGCTTCCCCGCGATTGAGAGCTTTCTGAACGCTTTGCCGTAATTCCACGTCGTCGATGAAGGTCAGGATGTAGAGCGTTCGGCAGAGATTGTCCAGCTCCCACAGCGCTTTCTTGGTTTGATTCTGCCGTCCGTACGAACCAAGCATGCGCACCATGTTTGCCTGCGTCACGTCTTTCTGCGCGAGCGAAGCCATGATGCGTTGGATGTTAGGCCACTCCGTGCAGATCAACTCCTCGTACGCTTTTCGCCCCGGCTTGATGAGGTAATTCGCGTAGTGCTTTGGGTGTTGAAATCCGATGAGGCCATCGAGCTTTTTGTGGAGGTCTCGATAGCGCGGCGCGAATTGATAACCGAACACGCGCAATGTCCAGAAGTTGACCTGGTTGGTCCCATGCGTGTCGGTCGAGTGCCGTTCCGGCTTTATATCCGTGGTGTTGTTGTGCAGCAGGTCGTACACGTAATGGCTCTCGTGCTCGTGCGTACCGATGATCTTGGCGTTGATCGGCACGTGATTGAGAACCAGCGTGTACGCGCTCACGCCCTTCTTTAAACCGAAGTATTTGCTGGAGTATCGGGCGTTGATCGTCGGAATCTGGGTCTCGATGCGTTGACCGTCGCTGCTGGAGTGGCGTTGATCGCCGATATCGTATTCCTGGAATACCGGCAACGCCGAAATCGCGTTGCAAATCGTGTCGTTTGCCGAGTGCAGGGTCTCCATTCGCAGATAATTGCGGGCGGCGGTTTGCAACTCGGCATGGCTAAGTCCCGATACGTCCGCCATCTTTTGCAGCCCCATGTTGGTGCCCATGGCGACGACGCAGGCCAGAAGTTCTCGTGGATCGGACTCATGCTTGACGTAGCGGTCCAGCACATGAGTGAAGCTGCTTAGAAAGCCCGTCTTTCCGGCAACGAACCACAACAGTTCTTCAATGTCGATGCCCGGCAGTTGGCTGAAGAACGGGCTATTGGCAGGCTCCTCAGCGGTGGGATAGAGCAATGTCCAACGGCGCTTGGCGCCGGTGCCGGTGATCTTAATGTGCTTGTTGCTTCCATCCTCGATGCGCTTGTTGACGGAAACGAATCGTGCTTCGATCTCCTCGCGCAACGCCGCCAAAGTCTCCTTGATGGGTACCAGTAGCAGAGGCGCGCCGATCTCATGCAGCAGCGCGTCTTTGTTTTGCCAGCGTACATCGTCGATCAGGTTATCTTCGAAGCGACGAAAACTGGCGCTGTCCTGAACATACACATCCCCCGCCTCCAACGCGTTGCGCAACAGGCGATAGATAAGGAACTCGTATCGGTCGATCTCCAGAGCTTTCTCCTTGCGCTTTCCTTCGGTGCCGAACAGATAGCGGCGTAGGCCAGCCGGAATAATGGAAACGGGAAAGGCTGATGGGTCGGTCTGTCGCGGGACTTTCCCCTGACGCAGCAGGGCCTGCAAAAAAGCGACCGCTTCGAGCAACGGCGCGTCCTCTACCCGGCCGGAAACATCCAGGTCTGCGAAGAGATGCCGTAGATTTCGTTTGAAAGCATGCGACAGCTTCCCGTAATACGACCACTCGAAGGCGGTTTTATCGAATGCGATGCTGGACAGATAGTTCGCCACCAACGTGAAACGCTCGGGGTCGAGCAGGGAGAACGCTTTCTCCTTCACGACGGAGAACGGCGCGTCGTCGGGAATCGTGGCGTCGACAAAGAGATTCAGGATGGTCCCGGCGGCGCTGAGATTTTGGCTCGCGGCGAGCAACGCCTGTTGCGCCGCTGCTTCGGCTGAAACTTTGGCGCTCTTTTCATACTCGTTGAGCAGATGAATGAACGCTTCGATCAGGTTGTCGTTGATCTGACGAAAACGGTGATGGGCAAAGCACAGTAAGTACAGGCGGACGGTTCCGGTTGCCATGCGGTGTAGCTTGTACACGGTGTAAAACTGGACCAGCGAGGCGTAATACTTCACGCTTTCGTTGGAGAGCGCAGCGCTTGCGAGGAACGTCCGGGCAAACTCGTACAGCGGCTGGAAAATCTTACGGCGCGCGACTTCCTGCCGCAACGCCTTGTAGCTGAAATCTTGTGGTTCATGTTTGAGCTCGCTGATCTGGTACATGCCTTCACCGGCCTCCAGCAACGCCGCCAATTGCTGTTCTATCGCCGGCGTCATGGCTTGTTCGAGCATCTCCGTAATCCGGCGCCGTTCGCCGGTTGCCACCCGGCTGACGAGATCCTGGAAGAACCTGTACCCAGGAGCCACAATGCGTTGGGTTTCCAGATACTGCAAGGATTCGCGCAAGATCGTAATCGGTTGATTCGAAAGCATGGCAATTCGCCGGGTTTTGAGTTCCAGCTCCGCTTTCGCTGCGCCGTCACAGCGCCGATAGCTGAGCAAAGAGAGAATGGTTTGTTGCTGGTCAAGACGCGTTGGCTTGGATAGCGCCTTGATGGGTACGTTATCCATGCTCGGAACATGTCGCTTTGTGATGTGCCGGATATCGTCACTGTCAACGATCACCAGAAAACGTAGTTTTCTGGATAGAAGGCCGGGGGGGATCGTCATCATCCGCGCC
>CAMDKT010000728.1 GCA_945900935.1 Candidatus Sulfopaludibacter sp. SbA3
CAGTGTTTCCGCGTCAGCGACGGCCTGATCCTGCAGCGCCGCGAGAAGCGGAGGATAGTGGCGCTTGACTGAATCGAGCAGACTCTCAAGCCGCAGTGCCTGGCCTGAAACAAGTCCCGGTACAAGCAAAGCAAAAAGGCGGAGTATAGTTTTCATTTGGCCTTCCTCTTCACCGGAACGTTTTCGTCCCCTGTTCCTTGCGTCACGGACTGAGGGAATCCGTTAAACTGCCGCCAAAGCTCAAATCCGAGCGGCACCGTATCCAGTAGAATCCACCCTTTGGCGCGCACTCCCTGCCGCAAGTACAAGGTGGACGGCCATGGTGCGTCTTTAGGGTCCGGTCCGACCAGCACTCGGAACTTTCCTTTACCATCATCCGTAGCGTCGACCAAAATGATACGCCCTCCGAACGTGCCGACGGCCACCGACGGCCATCCTACGAACTGCACGGCCGGCCAGCCTTCGAACTGGAGGCGTACGGCGCGATCTTTGCTCAGCAACGGCATATCGTTCCCACTGACCCAGACTTCAACAACCGGAGAAGTGTTTTCAGGAACGAAGGAAGCTATTTCGTCCCCGGACTTGATCACTGCGCTCCCAGGCTGCAAGACCAAGCGGAAGATCGTACCATCCGCCGGAGCGAGGACATTTTGGGTAGACTGACGGTTCAAGCGAACTTCAATTGGCTGAAGCGCTTGCCTGGCACTGGCGATCTCACCGCGTGCAGATTGCCGCGACGCCCGTGCATCCTGAATCAAAGCCGTTCCCGTGTTGACCGCCCGCGCTCTTTCCGCCTCAGCGGTTCGCCGGAAGTTTCGAGCCTCGTCGAGCGCAGCTTGCGATCTCTTGAGATCGGCGCTGGCTGTTTCGGCTTCTGCCTGGGCGAGTTCGAGTTGTCTTTGAGATACCAGCCCTTTGGGGAAGAGCGCTCGGTGGCGGTCCAGGTTCTGCCGGGTAACAAGTGCTCGGACGTCACCGGCCTCGAGAGCCTGTTCAGCCCCGCGAATGCGGTCAGCCGCCTGCTGGATACGAAAGCCAGCCGCCGCGAGTTCGTTTTGCAGTGACTGTTCGAACTCCCGAATGCGCCCTTCCAGTTGAACTTCGCGTTCTCCCGCGGCTCGGACTCGGTCGAGACCAGCATCTCTTTCCGTGCGCAGCCGAAATGGAAGTGTGGGGTCAATGTCCGCAATCTCAACGACCGGATCACCTTTTTTAACGCGACTGCCTTCGATCACGTGCCACTTGACAATTCGTCCCTCCACCGGCGCATCAATGGACTGCTGCCGATCCGGCGGGGTTAAAGCGGTTACCCGGCCGGTACCCGACACGCTCTGTTGCCATGGGGCGAAGGTCAACGCCGCCACAGCCAGCACCAGCAGCACTGACAGAGTCCAAGCCATTGTACGGAATGACCGGGGTGTCGCCATTAGCTCGAACTCCACCGTCTCTGCGTTATCCGGCAAGGTTGGGGACGGGAATGGGATGGGCTGCTTGGCGGCGCTCACAATCGGCCGCCATCATGAACTGGCGCCCGCTCCAGTATCTCATCGGAATGACGTTCCACGCCGCCTCGCCGTAGATCAAAGACTTCAGAGCAAAGCGGCCAGATATCATCCCGTTCTGTCGCCACCACCAAAGTCCAGGGCACGTCTGAAGCGAAAAGAGTCTGGATGAGAGGTCCGCCTATCTGCAGATCCTCAATGTGGTCGAGTACTTCGTCAAGCAGCAGGAGACGCGGCTTGGCCAAGAGAGCTCGCGCAATCATCAGCCGCCTCGCCTGGCTTGGAGACAGCGGCGCTCCGCCTGTGGACAGTATTGTGTATAAGCCATCCGGCAGAGCCGAGACTATGTCTGATAAGCCTATCTTTTTGAGCACCTGGCGTACGGCCAGAGGATCTGTCTCCATGCTTAAACGCACATTATCGAGAACCGTGCCGGGAAACACGTCTATGTCCCTGACGAGCGCAATCTGGTCGCGGAGATCTGACAGGCGGACCTCGCGATAGTCGATTCCATCCAGTTCCAATGAGCCGGAGGTCGGATTTCGCGACGCGAAAAGCAAGTCGAGAAGGGTGCTCTTGCCGGAGCCGCTTGGCCCTCGGAAAGCCACTTTGGCGCCGGCAGGGATCTCTATTTGGGGTGCCACCAGCAGCTCGGGCTGCCCGGAGTAAGCGAACGTTAGTCTTCGCAGCAGCAGCGCCGCTGGACCACTTGGTATCTGCATCGGCTCACCTGTGGTCCGCTCGACCGGCAGATCGGTGAGATAGCCGAGTTTGTCCATTGCTGCCTGCAAATCGTAGAAACTCTCCAGCGATTTGCTAAATTTCGCGAGGCTACTGACAATCATGCTAACCACCAGCTCCGCTGCGATCAGCTGACCTAACGTGAGTTGGCCTTCGATCACCAACCACCCTCCGATGCCAAGCAGCACGGAGATCGCGCACGCCTGTAGTGTCAAGGTGCCCGTAAACTGTCGAAGCAAGACCCGGAAGTGGCCGGACCGTTCCCGCAGGTAACCGCCAACAAGGGTGTGCGTGCGGTTTCGGGCGTACTTATCGGCGGCTCGCGAGCGAAATGCCGAGCGGTGTCTGGCAATTTCTTCCAACCAGGCAAGCACGTCGTACTTAGCGTAGGACTCGGAAATGCTCGTGCGGACCGCTCCCCGGCCAAGGCCGAACAGCACAACTCCCATCAACACAAGCAGCGCCACATCGAACACCAGCAGATAAGGATGGTATGCAGCCAGAAGCAACATGCCGATAGCCACCTGCATGACAAGCGAGAGTCCATCTACAAGCAAAAGCGCAACGCTTTTTTGAACTGTAACCACATCCAGGAATCGATTCACCAGTTCGGGGCCGTTCTGCTGGTCAAATGCTTCCAGGCGGACTCGCAAGAGCCTGTCGCCAACCTGATTGGCGAGTCGAGCGAACACCCGGCGCTGTAACATCTCGACAACCCAAAAGCGCATGCATTGCAAGATGGCCGCCGCGGCCAGCGCCGCAAACACAAGCACGGACAGCACCACCAGCGGCTGAAGCACCGTTCCAAACGCCACCGTGTTCACGAGGGATTGAGTAGCTACGGGAAGCGCCAAAGACAGCAGGCCGATCGCGATCGAGTAGATGACAACTACCAATAGGTCCTGCCGCTCTACGCCAACCAGCGTCCAAGTGCGAGCCCAAGGAGTCCGGGGAACATTCGTCGAAGTGGCTGCCATACAACCAATATACGCTATATATATCGCGTTTTGCAAGATGTGCTTTATAAAAGATGTATTTTTTATCCTGTCTTGTGTTACGCTCTTTCTATGAACGGCTGGACGTTTCTAACAAACCATAGTCATGTTTTGCTCTCGATTGCAGAGAACAAGGAGATACGGCTGCGTGATGTGGCGGAGAAAGTCGGGATCACGGAACGAGCGGCCCAGCGGATTGTTGCCGATCTCATCAAGGCGGGATATCTGAGCAGCACAAAAGTGGGCCGGCGCAATCGTTATGAGGTTCATCCCAGTCAACCGTTGCGCCATCCTGTCGAGCAACACTGCCGCGTCCAGTCCATACTTCAGATGGTCGCACCCAGTACTAAGGGGTCGGCGTCGGGATTCAATCGTTCGCGGACCGAGCGAGATCTTCATGCAGGTCTCCAAACAACTTCGGCTGAACCGGCAGCCTTCCCCGCTCCCGGATGGCCGTCAACAAATAAAGATCCGCTTTCTCGATGAATGGTCGGCTGAGAAGTCCTACCTGCCTCGCCACCGTCGGTTCGGCGCGGTCGGCAGTCAGCTTCGCAGCCGCGTAGATATTGTCTTGCTAACCGCGTACGCACAATCCCGCAGCATGTGATAGAGCCTCGTCCGGCGCAAGCGAGGAGCGTCGGCGCTCGGCAAAACGG
>CAMDKT010000729.1 GCA_945900935.1 Candidatus Sulfopaludibacter sp. SbA3
AATGCCTTCGCCTTCGACAACGAACAGAGGGAGGATGAAGTTCGACGGCTGCAAATGCGTCTCGCGAACGAGGTCGCGCATGGCGGGGGAGCGGCGCAAACGGCGGGGCCGGTCGATGGGGAAGGGCATGTCTTATATTATCTGGCCGACCTCCAGAAAAACAGGTCGCCTAGGGTAGTCCCATTCCGCAGGATTCTGAGCTTCGCAGGATATACGGAATATCTGCCCTTCACGCGCCTCAACCAACATCCAGAAGAGACTTACAATACGATGAGTTGTTTCAAGAAAACAACAGCGGCAGTCTCGTCTAGATCGCGATCGGAGGATACGATCAGCGAGTTGATAGTCTTTCCCTCAAACTGAGTGACGCCACGTGAGTTTCTGCCGGCCCAGTGCCGCAAAAGGATTGTGCCTTTCAGTAATTCACTCTCGAACATTGAAACCAGCACCGTTTTGACTATACGCGTATCGTCGACACCAACGAAGTAAAACATGAATACTGATTTTCCATGTGAGAGAAAGCCCAAAATCTTGTCTATGTTGTAAGCCTTGGGATTCGAGTTGAGGATCATAATCTTTGTCTTAACGTCAGTCTCGGTATGATAGGAATCAAAGATGCGCTGATGATCGCCCAAAGAATTATCGGTCTTGAACGGCGGTATTCCTCCTTCGCGCATTTGCAAAGCCTTAACCAGTTCCCCGCGGAGTTGGTCGTCTTTTCCCGCAATCAGGTATTCGATCACTCGGCCGCGAACGTTGACATTCTCGATCAGTGACGCGAGCAAAATGTCGTTCTGGTATTGCCCTACCTTCTCATCCAATTCGGCCTTCAATATCCTCACTTCCTCAGATTGGAGAAAGCTAATCGCCCTTCCAGGTGCCGCAAGGATAGTTGCTTCCGCAATTGGGTTGACTTCAAACTTCTTTCCGGATGGCGTAATGTTATTAGTAGTTTCGACCAGCCGAGCTAGATTTCCATCAAAGCCTATACTTTCATGTATTGCAAACAATCTTTCAAAGTTATCGGGCCGGTTCGGGATACCCTCAAAAGCACGCACGATATCGGAGCCGTTAAAACTCCCTTTGATATTGTTTTCCCGAAGCGCCTGAGAGGAGTGGCTGATCTTCTTCAAGAATGTCGTATTCGCAAGAACGCAATAGTTGCACTCTGGAGTTACAAGGCAAGCGACGAAAGGCCGATCATCGACTTTCCTCAAGTTGGAAAGGGATAGGACCGTATTCGGGAAGGATCCGGTTGACGCGGCGCTAAATCGAATTGCGAAATGGGCGCAATAAAACACCTTCCCGTCCTTGATCAAGGAAAATGTGTCCGCGACTAACTTTGCCAACGCGGACTTGTCATTTATTTTGTCATGCTCCCGAATGAACTGCACGAGATCATGGAGCCGGCTACTCATGAAAAAGGCTCAAATTTGTTCCGTTAATCGAAGCGAATGTCTTTTCGCATTTTTGATCACTGAGACTGTTTCGCTCCCAAAAAACACCATCGGCGTAGCCCTGAATCAAAGGATCGCTGGCTGCTCGATTCAGGCGCTTTTGTGCCCAGCAACAGTACTCGGCATTCTGTTCAATACCAAGATAGCGCCGATTTAGCTTCTTGCAAACAACGGCGGTCGTGCCACTTCCAAGGAACGGATCGAATACCAAAGATCCCTCTGGCGAACTTGCTAAGACCAGCTTCGCGATCAATTTTTCCGGTTTCTGAGTAGGGTGGTCGGTATTCTCGGGCATCGACCAAAACGGGATCGTGATATCGGTCCAAACATTGGATGGATGAGTTAGGCGAAAATTTCCCTCAACGCCTTCATTCCAATCTTTGGGCCTGCCTTCAGCGTCTCGATATGGAGCAATAACTTTGCGCTTGAGCTTCACGGCTTCGACATCGAAATAGTAAGCATCTCCAACCGTGCAAAACCAAATGTCTTCGGTATTGTTTTTCCAGTTTTCTTTAGCGCCGCGTCCTTTTTCCCGTTCCCACGTGATCCTGTTTCTCACGTGAAAATGGTCTTCGAGGACAGGGACGATAATCGACGATGTTTTCCAGTCGGAACAGACGTAGACAGTCGCGTCAGCCTTCAGTGCCGGCCTAAGACTCGACAGCAACGTAGCGAACCACTCCGCGTACTCCTCATGCTCTTTGGCCTTGAAAGCGTACCCGTGGTAGTCCTTCGAAAGATTGTAGGGTGGATCAAGAATGAGCAGGTCTACAAAGTTCTTCGGCAGATAGGGAATTGCCTCGAAGAGGGACTGCTGTACTACCGAGTCCAGCAACGAAAAGACGTCTGTCGGTTGCGACAAACGTGAATGGGACTGACTCAAGAGTCCAATTTCTTCAATAGAGCAACTGAGCGTGCGATTTCTTGGTGCGCGTAGTTTCATAAATGAGTGCGATTGGCCAGATGTCGGGTAGCGGGTTGAGTTAAGAACGCCACGATGCTTCGGTCGCAATTGAATCTTAGAGGGAGGCGAGCCGACCATCTCATCACCCAGCTTAGTACTTGCCGCGCCGAAACCATTTTCATAAGCGCCATATCGGCAATTATTATCTCACCTTCATCTTATTTCCGTAGGGTGGTTCGTGCCCCGTTGAGTAGCAGGAGCGCGAACACTCCTCACTAGCGGCCAGCCCCTGAAACAAGCTGAGGCACGCCACCGCTCGTTCCGTGGTCCGCTGATCAGCCGCCATTCATGGGAGTCCCTTGCAGCTCCAGTAGTTGAAAAACTGGATGGTGAAATGCCGAAACCCGCGACGACAAGCAGGCCGGGCACTTCCTGCTTCAAAGCGCCGCAGGCTTTTTGCACGATGCCTTCGTCGTCATAGGCACCGGTGGCGTTTTCGTCCTTGTGTTTGGGAATGCCGAAAAGGATGACGCCGCCGATGCCCAGCGCCTTAGCTTCGCGGGCCTCCTTTACCAGTTCATCGATGGAGATTTGCGCGTTGCCGGGCATGGAGGAAATCGGTTTGCGAATGCCTTCGCCTTCGACAACGAACAGAGGGAGGATGAAGTTCGACGGCTGCAAATGCGTCTCGCGAACGAGGTCGCGCATGGCGGGGGAGCGGCGCAAACGGCGGGGCCGGTCGATGGGGAAGGGCATTGCTCCAGTTTATCGGTCCTGCCCCCTGAAAAAAAATGTTCTGATTGATGTCCCCTTTTACGCGGATCCTGCGCTTAGAAGTGTAGATCCGCCCCATACCTAACTTGTATCCGGGATCGGGGCCGCACGAAGGCGGTCCCGGGCCCGTTAGTCTACTGGCAGGGACCGGTACACACTTTTTCGGAGATCTTCTGCGCGGGACCCAGCGCATTCGGGTTGTCGACAGCCGGACGCCGGACGGAGAACGTCTCGACGACGCCGGTGGCGGTCTTGTTCTTCTCGATGATCTGTTGCTCCCGGAGTACGGCATGGCCGGTTGCCGGTCGGCCTGGAGCGCCGGTGCCGAACACGTTGACTTGGCGCGTTTCGGAGCCATCAGCGCGTTTGGTCGTTTCGGCCACGATTTGCCCCGAGAGCTCCAACTGGCGCCGTTCGCCGCTGATATAGGTGGCGGTGTTTTCGACGGTCACGCCGTTCTTTTTGTCGATTTCCTTTACTTCGCGGGCGGCCGTATAGAAGGTGCCATTGGAATCGCGGCGATAGGTAAGCGTGTCGGCGTTTGTTTTTTCTCCCGCTGTGACGATGGTGCTGGAGCGCTTTTCGACCGTGTCCAAACTGCCGTTCAGGGTGGGCCGGGCGACCTGCGTTTCAACGGTTACCCGGCCGTTACTGGACCGCTCAAGCGCCTGGCTCCGTTCCGTAAGTGAGAATCCGCCGTTGAGGGTGCCGTGGAAAACCTGCGTGTCGATGCTTTTAGCGCCATCGGGCTGCTTGCGTTCGGTAACACGGATTCGTTGCGGGGGGT
>CAMDKT010000730.1 GCA_945900935.1 Candidatus Sulfopaludibacter sp. SbA3
CCCGCCGTGTATTCGCGCAGCTTTTCAAACTCGCGGCCCTTCCCCACTTGACGGATCAGACGCGTCCCCATCCGTCCTCGAATGCGCGCCAGCAGGCTCCCATACTTTCCCGCGTCCGGGAAGACCTTCAACTCCAGTCCCAACGGCAGCGGCCGCCCGCACTCCCACAGCCCCAAAGGCGACCGCAGCGAAACAACCATCTGAGCCAGCGGATACCGTCCCCGCTCCTTCGGCGTCATCCGCCACTGCAATCCGTACTCCGTTTGCCCCGCCGCCAACGTCAGCGCCACTTCTTCCGCCTCGCAAACAAACGACGGCGGCAACGCCAATCCCGCCATCCCGCGAGCGGCCAGCGAAACCGGCTTCCGCAACAGCACCGTCAGCCCGGATTCCCGCGCCTGTGCCATGTGCCCGTCATCATCGGAAACCGCCTCCAAACCCGCCAGCCGTGCCCGCCCAAACCAGACGTCGACTCCACATACGACAGCCAGCAAGAACAGGGAGAGCCAGAGAGCCGGATGCAACCCTGGCCACACCGCCACGGCAATCCCCAATGGCGCCCAGACGAGCCCCACGAGCCACACCAACGCTGGCGACGGCCGTATCATGCCGGGACCGGCACACTCGCTAAGATCTTTTTCACCGCCTCTTCCACCGTCAATCCCTCCACTTCAAATTCCGGCCGCAATATCAGCCGGTGCTCCAACACCGCCGGCGCCATCGCCTTCACATCGTCCGGCGTCACGTAGTCTCTCAACGCCAACGCCGCATTTGCACGCGCCGCGCCTAACAACGCCTGCGTAGCCCGAGGCCCCGCGCCCACCAGCACGCTCTCCTCCTGTCGCGTCCGCCGCACCACATCGAGCACATACCCCACCAACTCCTCCCGCATCCGCACCTGGTTCAGCGCGCCTCGCAAAGTCCCCAGCCATTCGCCGGAAAGCAGTGCCCGCACCGAGCCGCTCACCAATCGCTTCTCCGGCGCATCGCCAATCAGCATCCGCCGCGCCAGTTCCAACTCCGCCTCGCGCCCGGGGAGCGGCATACGGATCTTCAGCATGAACCGGTCCTTCTGCGCCTCCGCCAGCGGATAGGTACCCTCAAACTCAATCGGGTTCTGCGTCGCGAACACCGTGAATCCAGCCGGCAGTTTGTAGGTCTGCCGGTCCATCGTCACCTGCCGTTCCTGCATCGCCTCCAGCAAGGCGGACTGCGTCTTGGCCGGCGCCCGGTTGATCTCATCGGCGAGCACATAATCCGCAAATATCGGCCCAGGGGCAAACGTAAACTCGCTCTTCTGCAAGTTGAAAATACTGGTCCCCGTAATATCGGCGGGCATCAGATCCGGCGTAAATTGAATACGCTGAAAACTCCCGCCCAGCACCACGGCCAGCGTCCGCGCCAGCAGCGTCTTCGCCACACCCGGCACGCCTTCCAACAGCGCGTGCTGCCCGCACAGAATGGCAATGAGCGCCTGTTCCACCGCTGGCTCCTGGCCGATCACCACCTGGTGAATCTCCGCGCGGACCACCGCCAGCGCCTCCTGCATCTGCTCCAATGTCATGCCGATCCCTTTCGCAGCCGAATGGCCGCCTGCAACTCCGTGTATCCCTGCCGAACATCCTTCAATCCCCGCCCCCGTTCCAACGCCGCGTCCATCTCCGCTTCGCGCCCCCGATGCCAAACCGGCAGTAACGGCAACGCCCGTTTCCATTCCTCAACAAGCGTGCCTAACAGCTTCGCCCGCGGCACCCTCTGGGCCAGCAGCGTCCGCAGCGAAGCCGCCGGCTGCGGCGCCATCGAAGCCGACACCGGTTCCCGTTCCGGCAGCAACGAAACCGAACTGCGCCACACAAACAGCAGCGCTCCCAGCAACAGCATCCCGATCGCCGGGAACAGCCGGTACCGCCGCAGGAGCACCCCCACTCCCCCCGTCTCCACCACGCCAAGATGCGACTCGTCGAACAGCACCGGCAGCCCAGTCGCAAATAACCGGGTCAGCAATTCGGTCTGCCTCTCGTCGTGCAACTCGCCGTTCCGTAAGGGTGATCCATCCGCCAACAGCCAGATTCGGTTTTTACTCGCCAGCCGGCAACGCTCTCGAGTACCGATCAGGCACGTCCACGTATCGGACTTCAACGCCACTTCCGAAAGCGTCGCCTGCACGAATCCCAGCTTCTCCGTCCGCAACGCCGATTTCGCCTCCGCCGGCCGCAACGCCAACAACGCCATCCCGCCCGCCGAAAGCAGTTTGTCCAACTCTTTCGAATCTTGCAGCAGTAGCGGCGACGCGCCCATCAACACGTACTGCGCGCGCTTGGGAACGCTCTCCCGCCATGGTTCGTAGTTCCGCTCAACTTCCACCGCGCCCATTCGTTTCAGCGCCAGGAACAATACTTTCGTCCCCAACGGATCCGAGCGCATGGTCGACCATTCCGGATACACATCCCCCTGCGCAATCGACTGCAACATTCGCGGCAGCAGCAACGCGAAGAACGCGGCGAGCATCAGGAAAGGAGCCGCTTTACGCATAACGCCGCATCGCCTCCCATGTCCCGCGCAGCGACTGATACGTGTCCGGCCCCGCCGCGCCAAACCCATACCAGACGCCTTCATACTGCCGCAGCCCGCTGCCAAAACCTTCTACCGCCGCGGGCATCTCCCGCAGTCGCCGCGCAATCTCCCGGCCATATTCCATGCCCGTCTTCGCCGGTTGCAGCGTTACAAATCCCTTCTCACCCAAGTACCGCAACCCCGCCAAATGCACCGCCCGCATGGCGAGCCGGAAGTCGCCGTCCGCCGCGCACTGGTCCGCCATCCGCAGCCACTCGTCTTCCAGGAGTTGCTCCGCCGACACGTTTTCATCCTCCAAATTCACGCCCGGCACCGCCACCGCCACCGCTTTTTTAACCTTTTCTCTCCGCCGCGATAGCAGAATCATCACCACGCATCCGGCCGCCAGCACCGCCGCGCCAATCATCGCCCACCGCAGCAAATTGGAATTCACGCTCCATCTGGGATCTCCGGGATCTCCGGATGGCGAACTGTCCGGGAACAACTGTTTGTAAAAGTCGTAAAGCCATCTCATCCAGCGTCCAATGGCC
>CAMDKT010000731.1 GCA_945900935.1 Candidatus Sulfopaludibacter sp. SbA3
CAGATCCCGGCATTGGTCCTCCGTGCAATCAGGCGCGCGCATCGCTGTGCCTGGCTCCATAACAGTCGAAGCGATCTCCTCGGCACTCAACAAATGAAACCGTCCATTCAAGTCTTGAACCTGCAAGTTATACCGGCTCCGATTACGAGCAAACCCCCGCACAGTACGCCCATCGCGCAACTTCACCGTCGCCATTTGATAGCCCGGCTTCACGGAAGCGGCCGGCTTTCGCACAGCTGCTTCTAACTCAACGAACGTCATCTCCCGGCCGACCACCGAAAGGTCCGGCCCCACTGCCTTGCCCTTGCCTAAAGCCATGTGGCAATTCGCGCAGCCGCCCTGCCCAAAAAAATACTTTTCACCAGCGCCGGCATCGCCCGCCGGATGGCTCTCCGCCGCAGGCGCGCTGAACCTCCGCACCAGCAGCGTCAACGCATCCAACTCCCCCGCCGGCAGCGCAAACGCCGGCATCCCCCGCGCTGGCACGCCGTCCCGAATCAACGCCCGAATCTCTTCGACAGACGCCGACCGCACCCGCCGGTTATCCGCCAAATTCGGCCCGCGCTCGGTCCCGTGTCCATCGCCATGGCACACCGAACACTGCTTTTCAAACAAGACACGCGCATCCTGCGCCGCCCCAATCAGGGCCAAAAAAACAACAAGGCTAAACTTCATGCTTAGGTGATTCTACTTCGGTTTCCGTTCAACCGGCCCCTGCGGCCCCGCCAATTCGAACCGCCCCCACGTCGCGTCATCGTCACCGCGCCCATAAATCAGAAAGTGTCCGCCGTAATCCCCGCCATCGGGATCGGTATGGACAATCTCCATCCCATACACATCGCCAATCCGCGGCGCGCGCCACGCCGGCGTGCTCACACCGAGTGTAGCGGCCATCGCCACACGAGCCTCCAAAACAAAATCCCCGCGCTGTCCCCGACGAATCGCATACGTCACCGCATCCTTGGGCAACGGCTCTTCGATATAAGTCTTCCCCGGCGCGCCGTGCCGCCACCAGGCCCCGTAGTCCGGCCTTTTAACGTCAATCACAAAGCAAAACGCATTATCGCCCTCACCGAAATTCTTCCCCGCCGCCAGTCGCGGCGCTTCAATAAACCAGCAGATCGCGTCTTTGAAATACCAGCGCTTCGGCTCATGCGCGGGATCCGTCACGTCGTTGACGTTGTCCTGAACCTCAGCCCCAAGATACAGATATTTGTCATCCCACCCAATGAAATACCGCGCCGATAGATCGATGCCCGTCTCAGTCCCATGCACGGTCAGCCGGTTCCGCGACGTGTCATACCAAGGCGAATGCCGCAGCCGCTGCAAGTCCCACAAGCCGTCGCTAAACGCATAATCCTTCCACTCCGCTAAAGACCCATCCACCGTCACGGTCCGCTCCAATCGCGGAATCTGTCCCCAAACCGCGCCCGCCAAAAGCAAAACCAAAATCTTCATTTCGCCCCCGCCAACTCGATCCCCAAATCATGATGAAACTTCACGAACTGATACAACGACGCTTCCAGAATCCGCTCCTGATCGCTATGCGCGCCATACCCCTTCGGACCATCCTCGGAATCGATCGCCGGGCCGATGCCATAGCACTGCACGCCTTTCGCCCGCAAAAACGCCATATCCGTCGCGCCCGTGGACATCGTTGGCAGCACCGTCACGCCGTCATAATGCTTCTTCGCCACCGCCTCAATGGCCCGAAACGCTTCGTTGTTCAAAGCCGATGGCACCGCGCCCGGACGCGCCGATCCGGATTGCGGAATCAGCTTCACCGCCGGATCGTTGATCACGCTTTTCAGCGTCTCGTAGAACTTCGTCATGTCCTCATCCGGTAGCGCGCGAATATCGAGCGAAGCCTCCGCCTCCGACGGAATCACGTTAAACCGGTAGCCGGCCTGAATCATGTTCGGCGAAATGGACGTCCGCAACATTGAGTTATGACGCGGCTCATGCACCGCGAAATACTCCTGGATCGAGTCCGTCTTCGCCGGGTTCAGAATGCCGTTGTAACGCTCCTTGTCTTCAGGACTCGACATCGCCGCCAGCCGTTCAAAGTAGGCTCGTGTCGTATCGTTCAACCGCATCGGCGGCTGCCAGTCGGAAACCTTCGCCACCGCCTTGGCGATGTGCGCCACCGGATTCGACCGCAACGGCACCGACCCATGGCCTGCCACTCCGCTGGCCACCAACTTCACGCCGCGAGGAATCTTCTCCGTCGTCTGCACCGATACAAACCTCAGCTTTCCCCCCGTCCGCACCGCCGACCCGCCCTCCGCCAGACAATACTCGGCATCCAAATCGGCGAAGTGCTCACTCACCAGAAACGCAATGCCAATCGATGTCGCGCCCTCTTCCCCCGCCTCCGCCAGAAAAATCAGATCGCGATCCAAAGCCAATCCCTGCCGCTTCACCAGAACAATCGACATCAGCGCGGCGGCCAGATTGTCTTTGTCATCCACCGTCCCTCGGCCGTAGATATATCCCCCCTCCCGATGCGCCGAAAACGGCCCATGCGTCCACTTCTTCGCGTCGATATTCACGGTGTCCGTATGGCCCACAATTAGCAGCGGCTTCTTCTTCCCGTTCCCCTTCAGCCGCGCCACCAGATTCGGACGCACAATCGACGGATCCGCCAAATTCGTCCGCGTAAATATCTTCGACTCGATGCCTTCTTTATCCAGCACCGCTTTCAAGTAATCGACCACCGGCTTCTCGCTGCCGCCCGGGTCTGTAGAGTTAATCCGTACCAGCGCCGAAAAATGCTGGAGCGTCTCTTTATCAATTTGCCCCCAATCCAAGGGCTTCGGCTGGGCAATCACCAAGCAAGCCGACAATACGAACAGAATGCATCGAGTCATTTGCTGTGAGAGTAACACGGCCTATATACGCAGCAACCAGCAGCGGTCTTCCGTATCCGGTATTGTTGAAGGAGAAGGTGCCCCTTACCATGCACATCGTGATCACAAGACCGGAAGTTGAATCGATGATCCAGCAACGTCTCCAGACAGGCACGTTTGCGAGCCCGGAGGATGTGATCCTGGACGCTCTCTGTTCTTCGGAGTCTGGTCGGCCTACTGCCGCTTATATGCCCGTGAAAAGCGGGGAAGAGAAGGCCAGAGCTTTTGTTCAGTGGGCGAAGAGCCACCGCGATACGCCGCCGCTATCGGATGACGCAATCAGCCGCGCCAGCCTGAACCCGGATCGCTGGTAAATGCCAGTTCTGATCGATACGAATGTGCTGCTGCGCTCTGTGCAGCCTTCTCACCCCATGCACGTCAGCGCGGTGCGCGCCCTCGAAGTCCTGATGAGAAGCCAGGTCGGCCGGTTGAACGTTGGCCATGGCAAGAGCATACGGCCCAAATAACTTCCGCCAAACCCTCGAAGGCGCGCAACTGGCCCATCTCACTGGCTAGGAAAGAAAAATAAGTTTTCGTCTAGACGTGGCGGAGGATTGGCGGAAGTTGCGAGAGTTGGCGGAAGAGGTGGCCTCACTTGGCTTTACGCGCCGGGCTTGCCGGTATCGATCATGATGCCGAGCAACTGACGGGCGTTAACGATCTGGGTAGTCTTGTGGGCTCGTGGGAAGTGCTTTTTGTTCTCGGTCACGATGTAGTGAGCCTTTGCGGCAACGGCGCACTCATAAATCCTGTTGTCGTCTTCGTGGCCCGAGATCTTCAGCTTGCCAGCGGATCTCACAACTACTCCCGCTCGCCGCAAGATGCCGTTAACACGCGCAATTCGACCCTTGCTAAGGTGCTTCAGGTGATCATAGTCAAAGACCTTGGCATACTCCTCCAGAACGGCCTCGGTCACAAAAGGGCGAATCTCCTTATGGAGGATCAAGTCAAAGAGCCGGGCGTTGGGTCCATTAGGGCTGATGACCGCGGAAACGATGACGCTTGTGTCTAATACAACGCGGATCATCTGGCCGGTTTGTTAATGGCCTTCTTCATGTCGCGGCGGGCGGAGGCCACAGCGCGATTAATGTCTTTAGTTGACATCTTGTCGATGCCTTTCTCTTTGGCCTCTTGGCGGATCTCGGCGACGACCTCGCGGAGTTCTTCAAACGCCTGTTTGCTGTCCTTTGAACCTGAAACAACGATGGAGCGGTCAATCGAGACTTGGGGCGTAATCAAGAACTGGCCGCCTTTGACAACCGCCACCTTCATCAACGTGCCTTCGGACACTCCGGCTTGATCCCTGAGGGACCGAGGGATCACCATTTGACCTTTTCGTTGGAGTTTTACCAGAACAGAGGACATAAGAATTGAGGGCTTTCCGAAAGTCAGACGGGCTGACTTTCCGTTAGTGTTATTGTCAGTAGAATAGCAAACCCATGGATTCCGTCAAGCTCGGCCGACGGGTGGGACAATCCCGTTTCGGGTCCCGTTTTGGGGTTGCTTTGAGGCAATCCTTGACGGCTTTGACGAACGGCGGGCTTCGGAGACGATGCTGTTGATCTCGCGCATGGACATCTTGTCCGTTCCGCGCCGGCTTGCGGGCATTCAGCGGACCGTTGTAAGAAGGGAGACCGCCAATCAACTGATGCAGTTTCTTGCGAACGGTCTGCTTGCAGTCTAGCGGGGCAGGGGAGTTTGGTCAATTCAGCTTGCCTACGGCCTTCAGAAGCGCTGGTTGTAGCGCTTCAGAATGTGGCGGAGTTTTGGAACGTGGCGACTCGTCCAGTGGTCAATAACGGCCTTGGATTCACGATTGAAGAAGCGCGGGATGAACTTGCGAAGGTCGAAGGGTTCTTCCAGGTTCTCTGCGAAAACCCGGCGTCGTACCAGACCTGGAAAGCGCTCTTGATTGCCAACCGCGTGATCGGCGTTCAGGTCCACGACACGCGCCTTGTCGCCGTGATGAAAACCTACGGCATCGCGCAAATCGTAACATTCAACGTCGCTGATTTCGCGCGTTTCTCTGAGATTGAAGCCATTCATCTGGAAAAGATCGCGTAAAGCGCCGCCACCGCGATATTCATTTGCCGTGAGACTAACACGGCCTATATACTCAGCAACCAGCAGAGGTCTTCCCATGTATCGCTTTCTACTCACCTTAACCGCCGCTTCCATCGCCTACACCCAAACCGCCGGCCAGATCACCGGCTCCGTCCAGGACAAGTCCGCCGCCGTTGTCCCCGCCGCCGCCGTCCGCGCCGTCAATGAAGCCACCGGCCTCATTTCCTCAACCGTCTCCGACGAAGCCGGTCGATTCACCCTCCCCCAACTCCCCATCGGCGATTACCGCGTCGAAGTCACCCGCGACGGCTTCCGCCCCTTCCGCTCCCAGACTTTCCGCCTCGACGCCGACGCCACTCGCCAGGTCCAGGCCATCCTGGAACTCGGCCAGGTCACCGAATCCATCACCGTCGGCGGCTCCGTCTCGCAAGTCGAAACCGTCGGTGCCACGCTTAAAGAAATCATCGATGAACGCCGCATCACCGAACTGCCATTGAACGGCCGCAACGCCCTGCAACTCGTCCGCCTGCTCCCCGGCGCGGTCCCCGGCGGAGGCAACAACGGCCTCGGTCAAAACGCCGGCATTTCCGTCAACGGCGCGCGCGGCACCGCCAATAACTATCTCCTCGACGGCGGCGACAACAACGACCCCCAGCTCAACACCGCCGCCCTCATCCCCAACCCCGATTCGCTCGAAGAGTTCAGCGTTCAGACCAATAACTTCTCCGCGGAGTACGGCCGCAACGCCGGCGCCATCATCAACGCCATCACCAAATCCGGGACCAACAAGTTCCACGGCTCCGCCTACGAATTCCTTCGTAATGACGTCATGGATGCCCGCAGTTTCTTCGGCATCGAGAAGGGAAAACTCCGCCGCAATCAGTTCGGCGGCTCCACCGGCGGTCCCATTATCCGCGACCGTACATTTTTCTTCGGCTCCTACGAAGGTCTTCGTGAACGCTCCGGCGCCACCTTCTCCGGCCTCACCGTTCCCACCGCCGCCATGCGCTCCGGCAACTTCTCCAGCTTCGCCCGCTTCCCCAATGACCCCGTCAACAACCAGCCCTTCCCCAACGGCCAGATCCCCGCGTCGCGCTTTGACCCAGCCTCTCTCAGCTTCCTCGACAAGCTCGCCATCCCACTCCCCAACGCCTCCAACAACCGCTTCATCTTTAATCGCCCCAACCTCCAGGACGCCAATCAATACATCGGCCGCGTTGATCATCAACTCTCCTCCGCCCAACGCCTCACCGGGCGCGTATTCACCAGCAAAAGCTTCGAGTCCAATACCGCCGGCCTCCCTGTGCTCCACGCCGAAAACAGCTTCAATAGCTGGAATGTGCAAGGCCAGCACACTTGGACCATTTCCCCCGGCCTCCTCGGTTCCGGCCAGTTCACCGCCAACCAAACCAAGATCGACCGCGGCCCGCTGCCCATCGGCTCCGGTAACGGCATTGGCTTCGCCGACCTTGGCGTCAAGGTCAATCGCGGTGCCCCGGAAGCCGCTGGCCTCAAGCTCGTACCTCTCTACCGGGGCGCCGTCAACGGCTACTGGAACCTCGCCCAGGACAACCTTGTCACCATTGACCGCCGCACCTATCAAGGCACCTACTCCCTCTCCTGGATTCGCGGCCGACACCAAGCCAAGTTCGGCGGCGAATACCGCTACAGCTTCTCCGATCGCATCACCGGCAACGGCATCGACCCCCAGTTCACTTTCGACGGCCGCTTCTCCACCGAGTCCTTTGCCGACTTCCTCCTCGGCCGCCCTTCCGCCATGACCCAAGGCTCGCTGCGCCTCAATAAAAACGCCAACCACGCGCCCTCTCTCTTCTTCCAGGACGACATCAAAGTCACCAAAAATCTCACCCTCAGCACCGGCGTCCGCTGGGAGCCCTATCTACCCTTCTACGCCACCAACGACGAACTCACCGTCTTCCGGCCCGGCCAACAATCCAAGGTGTTCCCCACCGCGCCAGCCGGGCTCTTATACATCGGCGACGCCCAAGTCCGACGCGGCGGCACGGACACCGATTGGAACAACTTCGCCCCCCGCTTCGGCTTCGCGTGGCGGCCCAACGGGTCAACCAAAACCAGCGTCCGCGCCGGGTACGGCGTCTTCTTCGACACCCCGCGCTTCCACATGCTCAGCCACTTCGTCAACTCCCCGCCCTACTCCTTCCAAACCACAATCAACCAGCCCGCCAGCTTCTCTGACCCCTATCGCGGCATCACCAATCCGTTCCCCTACACGCCGCCCGCCACCGCCGATGAACGCTCCCGCTATCGCTTCAGCCTCCCCGTCACAGTCGGCCTGTCCATCGATCCGGACCTCGCCACTTCCTATCTCCAACAATGGAACCTCAACGTCCAACGCGAAGTCGCCGCCGGCTTCACCGCCACGCTCGCCTACGTCGCCTCCAAAGGCACAAAGCTGGCCATGCGCACCGAGGCCAACCCCGCCGTCTTCGGCCCCGGCGCCACCACCGCCAACATCAACGCCCGCCGCATTTACGCGCCCGCATATCAAAGTATCCTCAACTATCAAAACAACATTAACTCCAGCTACAATGCGTTCCAGGCCACGCTGAACAAACGTTTCAGCAAAGGCTATACGGTGCTCGCCAGCTACACCTATGGCCGGTCGATTGATGCCAGTTCGCTCGAAGTCGATGGCTTTAACGGCCAGAATCCATGCAACGTCGGCGCCGATAAAGGCCTCTCCGATTTCGACGTTCGCCAGCGTTTCATCGCCAGTTTTCTGTGGGACATTCCCGGCCCCAAAACCGGCATCGCAAAGTGGATCCTCGGCGGCTGGCAGACCAACGGCATCTTCAACATGCAGACCGGAACCCCCGTCAACATTGTCTCCGGCAGTGACCGCGCCCTCATCGGCACCGGCACGCAACGCGCGAATCTAGTTGCCAATCCGTACCTCGCCTCCGGCCGTTCCCGCGATGATCAAATGGCGGCCTACTACAACGCCGCCGCCTTCGCGCTCCCGGCCCTCGGTACTTTCGGGAACTTCGGCCGCAATGTCATCGTCGGCCCCGGCAGCTACAATCTCGATTTCGCGCTTTTCAAAGGGTTCCGCCTCGCCGAGCATCGCGAACTGCAATACCGCTGGGAAATGTTCAACGCCCTCAATCACGCCAATCTCGGCGACCCGCGCGCCAACATCGGCACCGTCCGCCCTGGGCAAATCGACACAACCTCCGGCCCGCGCATCCTGCAGATGGGCCTGCGCTTTGTGTTCTGATTCACGGCGTCGGCTTGCTCACCCTCGCTTCACATCAAAACACCACAAACACCCCAAATCCCTGATGTACAACCGGCCATTGGCGACTACCGGATACGACCAGGCGCGCTCTCGCCCGTCCCTCCGCTTCGGCGGATTCGGCGGCGTGAATCGACCCAACTCCCTGTACCCCGCCACGGTCGCCTCAACAAGCGCCACTTCCCCGTTCTCCGCGTGATAATACAGCCGGTCTTCGGCATGTAGAACCGCCCCCGGTCCAAACGCGGCATCCTGCCAATGGATCTTTCCCGTGGCAAAATCCGCCGCCACCGGCCCCTGTTGATTCGTCCCGTAAAGCACATCTCCCACTAATACCTGCCCGCCCAATGTATTCGGCATGTCCCGCCCCAAATACACTTGTTCCGCCGCCACGCCGCCCGCCACCGCCGTCAACTGCACCAATCCGCCGTTAAACCGCCGCGCATTCGTGCTGTACACGAAATTCCCCTTAGCGATGGGTGAGGCGATATTCGCCGGCCCGCCCGCGGTCCCCGTATATCGCCACAGGAACGCCCCTGTCTTCGCATCGACCCCCACTAAGCCTTTGTCCAGGAACTGCACATACTGCCGCCGCCCCGCCGCCATCGTCGCTATCGCCGAGGCGT
Organism: Candidatus Sulfopaludibacter sp. SbA3; assembly: GCA_945900935.1. Taxonomy (GTDB): domain Bacteria; phylum Acidobacteriota; class Terriglobia; order Bryobacterales; family Bryobacteraceae. The sequence continues at coordinate 8,877 of CAMDKT010000731.1, forward strand.
ACGCCGCCTTATCGCCGCCCGGTATCGCCGACTTCCAAACCAGCGCTCCCGTCATCTTGTTCAAGGCCACCATCGTCGCCTCCGCTCCGCCCGGCGACACCACCACCACGTCCCCATCGATCAATGGCGATTCCCCGTACCCCCACGTTCCCGGCTGGCCGCCAAACTCCGTCCGCGCGCTCTTCCGCCAGAGGACATCGCCTGTCGCCGCGCGCAAGCAGGCCAAGTCCCCGTTCGATGAAAACACATACAACCGGTCCCCGTCCAACGCCGGAGTCGAGCGCGCCATCGGATACGGCGGCTGCTGATTCGGATTTCCAACGACGCCAATCCGCGCACTCCAAGCCGGCTCGCCATTCGCCACTCGCAGCGCCTGCACGAATTCATCATCCATTCCGTGATTACTCACGGCGTATAGCAACGGCCCCGCCACCGCCACCGAACCATACCCGTCACCGATATCGGCCTGCTGCCAAAGCAGCTTCGGCCCCGCCTTCGGCCACTCTTTCAACAGCCCTTTCTCGGCCGAAACGCCCGTCCCTCCCGGCCCCCGAAACTGCGGCCAGTCCGAGGCGAAACAACCAAGTGACGCAGTGAGTAGATATCGTCGTCGCATAGACTTTTACCGTTTCCTGATGGCCGAGCGTGGAATCAACAACGCCATTGACCCCCGCGCCGTCACCACTTCATACTTTCCCTGGAACGCGATCAATAAATGCGCGGCCCATTCTTCGAGCCCATAATCGGCCATCAGGTATTGCACCATGTCCGTGGTGGCCATCTCCAGCGCGCGGTCCAATGAACTCTGGAACTCCGGCTGCGAACCGATGCTGATGATCGCGTCCGCCGTCTCCACTCGCGGCCCAGTGAGCTTGGCGTTCTTCCGCACCGTCACCGAAAACTCCACGTCCATCGACGTCTCCACGCCATTCCCCGTCGGCTCCCCGTCGCCTTGCAGCGCATGCCCGTCCCCCATGAACAACAGCGCCCCCGGATGATAAACCGGCAGCAGCACCGTCGCGCCTTCGCCAATCCGGTTGTAGTCCAAATTGCCCCCATAGGGCCCCGCCGGACCCGATGTCGGCGCCCAGTCTCCGGCCGCCGCGACGCCCACGCACCCCAACATTGGCTTGGCCGGAAACTCCATGAAAATGGCCTTGCTTCCCGGCTCGCGGAGGCGGACCAGCCCCTTCTCCCGGTCCAGATCCCACGGCACATAGTGCGCATACCCTTTCCGTACCAAATCCATCTTGTAGATTGGCGGATACGTCTTCTCGATATACTCGGGCGTCATCGCAAACAACCCCAGCCGATACCCGGAGTATCCCGAATCCCTGTTGAGCCGCACTTTTCGAAACTGGATCACCAAGGCGTCGCCCGGCTCCGCGCCCTCCACATAAAAAGGCCCAGTCAGCGGGTTCCCTATGTCCCCTACCTGCTTGCCCTCCCAATCCTTGCCGCTCGAATCCAGCGTCCGGGTGGACACCACCTCCCCCGCCCGGATCCGCTGCTTCACCGGATGCTTATGAAAAAAGGTCCGGTAGTAAACCTCGCCTTGGAGACCCGCCGCGGATAGACAAATGAACAGGAGGAAAATGCGCATGGGTAGATTATGACGCGGTTCGAGCGACTCTGCCGGCCCGTTTCCATCCTCCACGCCTATCCGGCATTGACGACACAACGGGCGAGGGTCTTATTCCTATTCGATTTTCAAAAAACATTTCCGGATTGCCGACGATGGGATGTCCCAAGATCGGAATCGCGGAGGGAGGACCGCTCCCTGACGGCTAATGCCCCATACTTTTGTCCTGACTGCGGCTTGCGCTTTGGGAAAGGCTTCGCGCTGTGCCAGATCTCTCTAGCGGGACTTTACAAGTTACGCGCAAGGTGTTGATAAGCCTTGCCAATAGAATGACTTGCAGGGAGTGCGGGGTATGACCTAATGGGAGACTGGGGAGAAACACCGCAGGTTTAGGAGCGAGAATAGGCGTAGCTCGAGTCCGGGTGAGACAGGTGGCGGTTGGAGCCTTCCGTTGGCCTTGACGGCGGGGGTAGACAATCATGGTTTCCCGGATGCCGCCTAATTCTTCCAACATGCGGTTGATGCTGAGGGACTCGCCTTTGCGCGCCAGTTCACGTTGCGGTGGCGAAGTAAGCAGCAAGGACAGTACGCAGTAGAAGGCATAGACCTGAATTTTCGAGCCGGTCCAGTGGAACATCGCTCGGCGTGCGGCAAAACTTACCCACCCCGGCCACATTGCCGCAGCCGCCAAGACGCAGCAGTGCAAGGCGTTATCCTCCCCGCCGGCGGCGGGCGGCTGGGTCACTTTTGCCGTACATACCCGGACTAATTCTCGCGCGCGCCGAAGCGCTATCAAGAAAACCGCGTTAAATACCTCGACTCCATGACCAAAGACCTCGGCTACCAAGTGAGCCCAATAGCCTCCCAAGCTTGAGCTTCCTCGCTCCGAGCGAAGAGGAGTCACAGATCAGCAAAGTGGACGTGCTGGTGATCGACGACTGGGCGATGACGCCGATGACGGAGGCGGAGCGGAGGGATTGTTTGGAGATCTGCGACCGGCGGTATCAGGTGCGATCCACGCTGCTGACGAGCCAATTGCCGGTGAACAAATGGCACGCTCAGATCGGCGATCCGACGGTGGCCGATTCAATTCTGGACCGGCTCGTGCATAATGCCCACCGGTTCGATCTGACCGGGGAATCGATGCGGAAAGAGCTTCGCAAACAGAACGGGAAGGAGGACTAATGAGCGTTCCTGTCAAGCCGGGTTAATACGGGCTGAGCAAGGCAAGGGGGCTCAAACGACGCCCCCTCGCCCTGCACCCCCTCCCTGGCTTAAGAACAGATTTATTGACGCCAAGCCGATAAATTTCCGATGATAATTAAGACCAGCGTCGCTTCGCTCCGATGGCTATCGCCATCCGCCCGGAATGAGTATCGCCATCAAATCGGAATGGCTATCGGCTTCGTCGGAATAGGCACTGCCGATTTTGGGGCTGAAGAGTTTCGAGACGGCGGACATCGTGATCGACGGCATCGAACTGGCCGAAAAGATCAAAAACTTCAGCGCTAAGGTAGATCGGATTGCCGAAGCGTCCTTTGCACGGCGCGGAACACTTTATCAAATTCAGGCAGGGTCGTCATTTGATACGCGAGACGTTTTGACCAGAGAGCTTTGAGGCGGGCTTCCTTGTTGCGGATCGCTTCCGCGATTCCCTCACAAGGCTTGCCGCGAAATTCCATCTTCTGCCGCATCGCCCCGGCAAGGGGTCTGAGATCGAGGCCTTCGCCTGACGTGAGATGCCACAAATCAAACAGGTCGCGGGGCTCGTTTCGTGCCCGGTCTGCGAGAGCTAGCGTTTTCTCGGTGGCGATTTCCTCAAGCGAATATACACGGATGAGTCGGTCAGTTGGCACATCGGTGAATTCCTCGTAGCCACGCAGGACCCGACGTTCCAGCAGCGGATACACCAGTCGCTCCCGCAGCGTGACATCCACCTTGACATCATTGCCGGTAGGCAATGGCCCTACATATTTGAGGTAGAAAGTGTAGCTGTTTTCGTGGGCCTGGCGATCTTCGCGATCAAACTTGAAGACGATACCGGACGCGTCGTACACGGCTGCATAGAGCGCTTCAAGGCGTTTAACCAACTCCTTAAACGGGATCGGCTTGGTGAGCGTAAAGTCCAGATCCTCTGAAAAGCGATAGTCTTCGAAGTAGCATCGCTTTAGCGCCGTCCCGCCTTTGAAGCCAAGGACCGCTTTGAGGTCGTCCGACTCCGCAAGAGCTGCCAGAAACCATGCGAGGCAATAGTCTCTTTCGAGCACGCTCTCCTGATACCGGCGACCGCCTTCTTTAGCAAGCCGGTTTGCAAGTAGAGAAATGTTTCGCTGCGGGATCATCTACGTCGTCCTGATCGTTTCGAGTTCCTGGGACGTCACGTTTAGTTGAATCCGCCAGCGACGCAAATGCGGACCTTCCTTCGGCAGTATGGGGTCCAGCAGAAGATAAGTATCGCTCAGCTCATTACGCAATCGCGCCAATTCGTTCTCGGGAGCGAGCCGGTACAGTTCCAGTAGGTATCCCAGGCGACGGATAACGGCTCCGATTCCGAGCCGCAGCGCATAATCGACTAGCCTTGCGGCGTTGATATCGTTGTGTCGCATCCAGAGCCCTTTGGCGACTTCGGTAACGCCACCACAATATTCCGGTTGGCGCAGACCGTCGATGATGGTGCGTTCAAGATTGCTGACATCCATTCCTTCCTGTTTTGTGACCCAGTGCTTGGTGGTTCCAAAATACTGTTCTGGTCGGACAGAGACGAAACGAAACTCGGTGCCATGCAACACCCGGCTGCGCACCCTCTTGGAGCTGGAAGCGAACACGGCGAGTTGAGGCTGCGTGACCATCCGGTGAATCTCCATGGCCGATGCATGCGAGATGAAAACGGGTGCATTTCCCGCGAGTTTGGTTGCGGCCAGATATGGGTTACCAGCGTAGACTTTGGTGCTTCCGAGTTCCTGCGGAACGATCACGAACACGCCAGGCTTTAGACGAGAGACCAGACCCCGGCGAGCCGCTTTGTGAAGCAGGCTGCTCGCGAGCTTTGGACTGAGGCCGGTGATCTTCTGAGCGTCCGCAAGGGCAAACGTCGTTTGGGATTGATCGTAAAGGCCGGCCAGAAGGGTGGCCATCTGACGTCCGACGGTCTTGCTCGGTTCGTTATGCTGCGTGCTCATCAGTTCGCCTAAACAGTAATGTATAGCACACACAACATAACATTAATGATATTCTATGTCAAGAAGAACGCCCAATGAGAGATATTGCATACTCCGGGGTCTGGGGAGCAATGGAACAGTGAACCGACTTAAGGGAGAGCAGCACAAGGTCGGGGGTCGGCGTAGACTTTGGGAATGTCTGCACCAATACCCTTTAAGCGACTGATTCTGCGCGCCGTTCTTCGAAACGTCAACCCGATGGTTATCCGGCTGGTGGCCGTGCCGGAGTTCCTGGATTTGGCGGACTTCGACGATATTTTTAATGCCGTGCTGGGCTGGGATAGCGGGATTGGCTACGCTTTTGTCCAGCGTCAACTATTTCTTCGCATCGGCGACAACTATTTCTCCGGATCAACGACAATTACTTTTTGACTCTTAGTGGGCGCGGAGCGCCCACTGCCGCAGGGAGGGCGAAGCCCTCCCTGCGGCCCGGGTTTTTCTTCTTTTTTAGATAAGAAGATCGTCGCCGGAGCTGTGGAAATGTGGAAATCTCGCCTGCCTTTGGCGAGATTTCCAAGGGGCTCGTGGAAAGATTGGGAAGCCTGCTTTTGGCTTTCCAGGCTTTCCACAGCCCCGGCATTTCCACAGCTCGCAGGCGTTCCTTTTTTGCTCTGCCACTTCACGCCGGTCCACCTCCCGCACCATCGGCTTGGTTCTCCGCCTGTTGTTTTTGCTTGGCGTGCTCGACCCGATAGCTGGGAATGTTGAGTTCGATAATCACGCTATGATGCACCAACCGGTCGATCGCCGCCGCGGTCATCATTGCGTCCTTGAAGATCGCTTCCCATTTCGAGAACGGCAAATTGCTCGTCATCAGCACGCTGCCCCGTTCGTAGCGCTCAGCCAACAGCGTGAATACCACTTCCATATCCTCCCGGCTCTGCTGCAGGTAGCCCAGATCGTCAATGATCAAACCGTCATAGCGGCCCAGCCGTTTGATCTCCCGGCTCAATCGCAGGTCCCGCTTGGCGGCCAGCAAATCCTGCATCAACAACGCGCACTTGCTGAAGTGCAGCTTGCGTTCTCCCACCACTACCAGTTCCTGGGCCAGCGCCGATAGCAGATGGCTCTTCCCAGATCCAGGATTCCCGAAGACCAATACGTTCTCTTTCCGGTCCAGAAAGCCGCCTTCCAGCAATGTCCGGAACTGTCGCGCCGCTTTCACCGGCAACCGTTTGAGATCGAAGTTCCGCAACGACTTCTCCAGCGGCAGCTTCGAGTCTTTCAGCAACCGCTCGACCCTGGACTTCCGCCGTTGCTCGCATTCCCGCGAGATCACTTCCAGCAGATACTGTTCATAGCCCAGCGTCTCTCGTTCGGCCCGCCGCGCCGTGTCTTCCTAGCACTTCCGCACGGTCGGCAATCGCAGTTCCTTCAGATGTCCGGTCAGCGCCGGACCCACTTCGGGGGCCGCGCTCATGGCCGCACCTCCATTTCCGTGCATAGCTGGTCAAAGTCGGCCAGATCCACCATCGTCACCGGCGCAATGGTGTCCAGTGTGGCCAGCAGCGCGCCAATCGCCGCCGCCGTTATCGCCTCTTCCGTCTTCCCGTCCAACAGGACGCGTAACGCCTCATCCACCTGGACCTCGCCCTGCTCGGCGGCCAGCTTCAGAATCTCCAAATACTCTTTGCTGGACCGGCCCGGCGCCGTTTCCCGCAGCGCATCGTAAGCCATACGAAACCGACTCGTCGGAAACAGGTCCTCTTGATACCGGTAGTTTTCAAACGCGCCAGGCTTCCGCATCAGCCAAACGATGATGTGCCGGTAATCGACGCGATGCTTGCTCCGCCCACGTAGCCGCGGCAGGTCTTCCACCTTGCGCTGCCCGTGCCAAACCTCGACATGGTCCAGGTACAGCCGGGCTTCCACCCGCTCGCCGATCAGCCGGCTGTTCACCGAGTAGACGTTCCGCTCCACGTGGATCAGACTGCCTGAATCCACTGTCACCCGCTCCCGCTTGGCCGTTTCCATCCGCCGCGCCGGCAGCTCCCTCATCACCGCCAGTTCTTCGGCCAGCCGGGCCCGCCGACCCGCATTCCGCCGCCCGATTAGTTCCTTGAGAAACTGCCCGTAGGCGGCCAAGCCGCCAAAGTCACGGCTCCCGCGCAGCAGTAGCGCCTGTTCCACCGCTCGCTTAAACCGGTGATGGCTTTGCTCGACATCCCCGTTCTCATTGGGGCTGGCCGGATTGGTGTGCCGCGGCTTCACGCCGTAATACTTCATCAGCCCGTCATAGCGCCGGTTGAACTCCTCCGGATGGCTCATGTTGTTCACCGCGCTCGTCAGGCTGTCGGTGCGATGCTCAACCGTCACCGCGCCCAGTTCCCAGACCGCGTTCTGCCACCCTTCACTGAGGCTCTCCAGGCTCTCGGAATAGCAGATCGTGCCCGTCTCCCAGTTCGAGTACGTCAGCACGAAGTGGTACACCAAATGCGCAAACGTCTGCCGGTCCAGCGTGATCTCCAGCCCGGTCATGTGTGTGAAGTCCGAAGCGCAGAGCCGCCCCGGCACGTGGATCTGGCCGAAATACACTTCCTGCGCGGGTCCCTCCGTCACCCGCCACTGCTTGATCCGCCGTTGCAGGGTTCGAATCTGTCCGTCGCTGAAACGACCCGGGTACTCCCTTTGCAGCCATTCGAACAGCGTCTTGGCCTCCAGTCCAGGGCTCTCTTGGATCTGCTGCTGCACGGCGCTCCACACCTCGTCGAAGGGGTCCTCCCGCGTCCGCCACCGCCGGTCTTGTTTCATCTCGCTGGGCAATTGTCCCAGGCCCAGATACCGCCGCGCCGTCGTCGGGTCCATCCCCGCCTTCGAAGCCGCGATCTCTTGATTCGTTTCCGTGTTCGACAACTTTCGTAGCCTCCTTACCTGCTCGTCTGTGACCATCCCTGCACGCTCGTTGAGCGCAGTTTCCGATGGTCACATTAGCTCGACTTTATCCATTCCTGCCAGCGCCCAAAGTGGCTGTTCATAGGCACTCCGCCGGAGCCACTTGAATTTCTTGCTGTCGCTTGCAAAACAGTGACAGCAAATAATGTTTTGGGCGATGTAACATCGCGTAACACGAACACGAGGCGAAAGTGCGGCGAGTTGTACCTCCCGCACTCCTGGTACCCGAGCATTTGCGACCGCTCTCATTCCCAAAGTTGGATAAGTGGTGTTAGTTGAGAATAAGGATCGGAACACCCAGCGTATTGGTGGGTGCGTTCATTATCAAAGGATGGATAAGGTTTAACTCGGATAGCCTTTGTCTAATCATTCCGCATAGCAAGCCGTCCGCATCAAACCATCGAGCAACGCACGTGGTATTTTCTTCATGTGCCGGATGGAACGGGAGGTGAAAGAACTCGAGCGAAGCCATAGGTGTTCGCGCACCAAGGCGATTGCATCGGAGAAGGTGGCTCGCCGCTTGCGATACCAAGCCGCTTGCCGGACGGGCAATTGTCCGCGTCGCGCCAAGCGGTTGGCGAGCAAGGTGACGATGGAGAACAGGCCCAACAGCACAGGAGTGGTGCGGGCAATCGCCAAGTCGGACCACTGTCGCTGTGTCTCCACGCCAAGGTGAGCGCGGACTTGCTGAAAGGTTACTTCCACTTGCCAGCGCATC
>CAMDKT010000732.1 GCA_945900935.1 Candidatus Sulfopaludibacter sp. SbA3
CCCGCAACGCAGCATTCCCAAAACACAAACCTGGTGAACATCACGCGCCAAAGAATTCCCATGATTAGCCAATCCAATGCGACTTTGCAGCACAAAGTAAGTGGCATTGGGCCTAATGCCTCCACTTCCCGTCGAAGCCGCGCGGAATCGGCCACCACAAAAGACCCCGCTGGCACCGTGACACCGCCCGCCGCGAACTCCTTCTCCACTGCCTCAAACGGCACGTCCTTCATTCGATACCGCAGCGAAATCAGCCCGTGCTCGCCGTTGTGCAACACCGCCAACAGCGCGCCGGTCCCCTCCACGCGCCCCTTCACATTCACGGTATCAACCGCCTCGACAGCGGCATCCAGCAACGCTTTGTCGTCGATTTCCTTCACGTCGATATGCGCGATCAGCCCCATCGTCCAGCCCGTGTCATCATACGTCCGCAGATTCGGATCGGGGAATACCTGTTTCTCCAACAAGCTCTTCGCCAGGCGTCCGTACGGCTGGGTGCGCTTGATCACATACGACCCCGCGGCATAGGTCGCAAACGGCTCGCGAAGCGTCCCCACTTCAATCCCCTGCAACCGCAGCGTGTTCACCACCCACGCGACTCGCGTTGGGTCCTTCTGCCCTGCCGGAATCACAAAACCATACGGCGCGCCTTTCGCTCCATCTTCCACCGCATGCAAAGACTTCTTGTAAAAATTTTCCAGAATCACTCGCGGATGGGACGACGCCAATTCCAGCGCCGCCAGCACGCCCGTCTGCATGTAGTTCGTGTTGTTCCGCATGGACCACTCCACTTCCGCATATGCCGGCAGCGGCCGGTACCACTCCCGCTTCGCCGCGCTGAACCGGTCGCCTTCCGGCGATACCTTCCGCTTCATCGTGTTCGCGCCGCCGTTGCCGTACGTCTCATACATGCGCAACATGCCGTTATGGTTGGACGCCATGAAACCCAAATAACCCACTGACCACATGTCAACAAACGCGTGGGTCCACACCCCAGGCATGCCGTAGCCGATCAGCTTCGTCATTTCGTAATTTGCGAACCACGGAAGCTCGGCGTATAGGATCGGGTCCAGATTCGCGTTCTGCGGCGCTTGCCCGCTGAAGGTGTACAAAAACGGTACCGACTCATGCAGATCGTGAACAATCGGCGGATGCCATTCCAGATACGCCCGCAGCCAGTTGCGCATCGTGATTTGCGAGTAGTTCATGTCGCGGTTGTTGTCGTGAAAGATGTATTTGCCCCAGTAGGGCGGGCCGGGAAGCCGGTCGTTTTCGGTCTCCTCCTGTACTTTGTAACGCCGGTACCACTCGACGTAGCGGTCGCGCCCATCGGGCTCCAGCAGCGGCGAGATCATCACGATCAGGTTCTTTCGAATGCCGTTGTAGAGCGCCCCGTCCTCAGCCACCAGCCGGTAGGCCAACTCCATCAGCATCTCCGGCGGACCGGTTTCGCTGCTGTGCAGGCCGCCGGTGATGTGATAAACGGGTTTGGCTTTATCAAGAATGCTTCGCGCCTCCGGATCGCTCATCCCGCGAGGGTCGGCGAGCCGGGCCAGGTAGCCCTTGTAAGTGTCCAACGATGCCATCGTGGCTTCGTCCCCGATCACCGCGCTCCAGCACAGCCGCCCTTCATCCGTGCGGCCAACTTCAATAATCCGCAGCCGCTTTGTGGCTTTGGCTAGCGCGTCAAAGTAACGACGGATGGTGAGCGTATCGGTCAGTTTTTTAGGCGTGCCGACGTGATAGCCGAGTACGTCCTTGGGCGTGGGGATGCCCTTTACCAGTGGCAAATGATCGACCAGAGGGGAAGAAAACTCCGGCTTTGTCGTCCACTGCTTTACAGACTTGGAGAAATCCGCATCCAGCTCTTGACCAAAGGCGGCGCACGCCAGCGCCAATATCAACGAGACACATCGCATGGAACGTAGGATACAACCAACGTGTAACGCGCCGCCGCCAACGCCCTGCGCACGCTGGCTCAACAACGATAAAATGGAAATACAATGCGCCGTCACGTGCTGCTGCTCCCCTTCCTCGCCTGCTCCGCCGACTGGTCCTCCTTCCGCGGCCCCAACGGCACCGGTGTAGCCAATGTCACCGGAATACCCGCCGAATTCGGTCCCGCCAAAAACGTCGCATGGCGCATCGCCGTCCCGCCGGGCAGCAGCTCCCCCGTTCTCACGAAAGACGCGATTTTCCTCACTGCCGCTGAAAAAGCTCAGCTCATTACCCTTAAGATCAACCGCGAAACCGGCCGCCTCGAATGGCGTCGCGACATCCCCCAAACCCGCATCGAAAACCGCCACCAGCTTAACAACCCCGCCAGCCCCTCCCCGGTCACCGACGGGGTCAATGTCTTCGTCTTCTTCAGCGACTTTGGCCTCATCTCCTACGGCCCCGATGGCAATGAGCGCTGGCGGCTTCAACTTCCGCCCTTCGCCAACTTCCACGGCATGGGCGCTTCCCCATAAGCGCTAACGTAACAGTTGAGGTTTTCGAGTCCGCGAACGTTCGCTAAGCGCAGACGCGATCTGTCGCCATTGAAGTATGACCGTCTCCATCGCCACACGCGGCTGGATCGCCTGCTGGATTTGGTGCAATGCAAAAGCGAACTCACGCCACGCTGTCGGAGGCCGTAGCGTGGAGTTCGTAGCCCCAGGGGGAAATATCGCGGCCAACCCGAATTAGTTTCTGAGTTAGCAGCGTGACCAGCAGCTTTCCATATAACCAAGCGCGGGAACTGCCTTCGTCGTGCTTGGGTAGATGGCCCAAGTGGGCGAGCGTCTTCAGACGCTTGAAGACAAGCTCAATTTGCCAGCGCCGGCGGTACCACTCCAATATCTCGGCTACCGGAGATCGAACCTCAGTCGTGAACACAATCACGTATTTTACGTACTCCAGCGTTTCCGGCTTGGTCTTGGTTTGCTTTTTGCTAGCTTTACGCGCTACTCGGCGGTGAGCCTGCTGAATGGCGTGCTCGCTTTTGCGAATCGCGCAGACACGCCCAGTGACGCGAGAGGTTTGCCCCTGCAAAACGACTGGCCATTCGCCTGTCTGGCCTGGTTCCGATAAGGTCTGCGCGAGGCTCAACAAATCCAAGCGCTGGCCGGCAAGGGAAAACGCGACGAAACTTTGCGGATTCACTCGTACCAATACATCGGCGCCTCGCTGCTGGACAAACTCGATCCCCGCCGCCGACCAATAGCCGGCATCGCCGACAATCAGCTCTCCCGGCTGAACCGGCAGGCGCCGGAACGATTCGCCATTCCCTTTTCCCCGAGTGGAAGTCATTTCAAAAAAGTCGCACACTAAGACCGGCAACTGGATGCTGTACAGAATCCGCCACTGACTGCCGGTCTTACCGGGCTCCTTGACGATGGTGCCATCGACGACGCGGAACGGCTTCGCCGCCAGCGCACGCGCTAACGCAAGGCCATTCTCCGCTAATAGATCCACGCACAAGCATCGCAGCCACTCCTCGCTGTTGCGTAGGCGCTTTAACAGCGCAACATCGGAGACTGCGGCAAGATCCGCTAACTTGGCCAGAACCACTGTCTCACGGAGTGAATAACCCTGCGCAACATGCAGCAACAGTGTCCGCATCAAGGACTCCGGCGACGCAAAGCCCCGTAGTCGCTTTATCGCGCCCGTTTCCGCAGCCTGTTCGCGCCACCGAGATGGCAATAAGGACATCAATACCTGCCAGTTTTCGTCCGCCACGCTTCCCATACCTGAGAATAGAACGGTTTTTAAACAAAGGCCACTGTTACGTTAGCGCTTATGGGGCGCTTCCCCCATCCTCGCCGGCGATAAACTCATCCTCGTCTGTGACCAGGATTCGGAATCTTTCCTCCTCGCCATCGACAAAAACACCGGCCGGCAAATCTGGAAGACCGCCCGCCCATCGGTCGTCCACGGTTTCGCCACCGCGTCCATTTTCCGCGATCAGGTCATCGTCCCCGGCTCCTATCTACTCGCTTCCTACGCCCTAAAGGACGGAAAGGAACTCTGGACCGTCCGCGGCCTTTCCTGGCAAATCAAAGCCACCGCGGTTGTTGACGGCGATACCATCTACGCCACTGGCTGGGCACCCGGCGCTGACCCCGGCCAAGCCAAACCACTGCCCGCTTTTGCCGAAGCCCTCAAAATAGCCGACGCCAATAACGACGGCAAACTCGCGAACGCCGAGCTCCCGCCCGCCTTCAAACATGGCGGCAGTTGGACGGCAATTGATCTCAACAACGACGGCTTCCTGGACGCTCGCGACTGGGGCTTCTACCGGGGCCGGCGCGAAGCCAGCAACGTCACCATCGCCGTTAAACCCGGTAATGCCCGGGGCGATTTGACGGAAACCCACGTCGTCTGGAAACATCAGCGAATGGTGCCCGAAGTGCCTTCCCCGCTAATCCTCGACGGCATTTTGTACACCGTCAAAACCGGCGGCATCTTCACCGCGATGCTCGCCGACTCGGGCGAGTTGAAAAAATCCGCCCGCGTCCAAGGCGCAATCGACGGCTACTACGCCTCCCCCATCGCCGCTGACGGCAAGATCTTCCTCTTCAGCGAGCAGGGAAAAGCCGCGGTCCTCAAGCCCGGCGCAGAATGGGAACTCATGCGCGTCAACGACTTCGACGAACCTATCTACGCCACTCCGGCCATCGCCGAATCCAGAATGTACATCCGAACGTCGTCGACTCTTTACGCCATTGGCGGCGGCGATTAACTGGGAATCGTCTATAATCGTCACACCTGCATTGCAATTATGAACCCTCAGTTGATCGATTTCGTGCAATTCGCACTTAGCCAGCATGACAGGGCGGGTACGCGGCGGATTATCGAATGGATCTGCAGTCGTTACGGAGCCTACTGCGGGATCTTTTGGCAACAGGTACAGGGGGCCGATCCTGTGTTGCTCTATACGGCCGCCGCCTGGTTCAAGACCGAGGAACGGTGGTCCCGGCACGACCTGCCATTGGCCTCACTTACGGGAAGAGTTATGGAGACGGGCGAGACGGCAATAGCCACGGAGGAGAATCCACTGATAAACCATCAGACTTCCTTCTTTCGAAACCATGGCATTCACACGGTGTGTTGCGTCTCAACCGGCCAACGGGGAACCTTAAAACGTAACCGTTCAGCCCCCTATCGCTGGAGTAGCGAAAGAAAAGGCTGAGCGGCACGATGGTGGCTGATGGAGTCAGCGAGGAACTCCAGCGCGTTGCGTTTCTGCATGACGCAGGTCCGGGCGACGGTGAGTAGGCGGGCCGTGG
>CAMDKT010000733.1 GCA_945900935.1 Candidatus Sulfopaludibacter sp. SbA3
ATGAAGAACATGTTTGGCATCATTCCCGGCGCGGTCTACGGCTGGCCCAAGAACGTGCTGCACTGGCACGGGATCGAGAGGAGCATCCTCGATATCTGTTCCACCATCCGACCGCACTTTGTGATCGCCGATGGCATCGTCGCGATGGAGGGCAACGGTCCGTTGCATGGAACACACCGGGCGCTGAACAAGATCGTTCTCTCGGATGATCCGGTGGCGGCTGATTTCACGTGCAGCCGACTGATGGGCTTGGTGCCCGAGAAAATCTACCATTTGGAGCAAGCTGCCCGTTTCCTGGGTAATGGAGCCGCTGAGGCAATTCAACTGCTTGGCGAAGAGATGCCGGAACGGATCGAGTCTTTCGCCGTCCTTCCGCAGTTCGAATACTTGCGACGAAAAGTTCCTTGAAAGAAGGGCACTCTGAGAGCAGATGCATTCTGTGTTCGCTCAAGGAATCATGACGAACTTCACGGGCTGCGCGAGCGTGCGCGATACGGCATCATGATCGGCCTGCCGTCGAGACAGCATTTTCTCTGCGACATGCCGGGGTAGCCATCACCGAGATCTTGTGGATGCGTCCAGGCGAAATTGAAACTTACCATCTGCCGCTTACAGGGGGCACCGTTCTGGCCGTTGAAGTTGACGCCGAGTCGCCGCTCGAGATTCGGCTCCTGGATGAGAAGAGTTGGCGAGCTGCAGGTACTCCCGAAGCTCGGCTGAGCTCCCGCTGCTGCCAGTTCGTAGCTTCTGCGAAAATCGCTCAGTTGCAATTTGTCGCTCCTCATTCCTGTGCCTACATGCTGTTGATCTGTAATGCTGCTGTAACCAAAAACTACGCGCTCCTGACCTTGAGTTCGGAACTGCCACAACGACTTCACACCGCCGGCGAGTCAAATAATCCCACAGGCTCTTCGATATTGACTGAAGCATCCCCCACATTCGCCGCTCTAGGCCGGCTGTTTTCCTTCCTTGACTAGCGACTGCCGCCGAGATTCGCAGATGGTCCGCGTCCACCTATAGCCGCCGTTGGACACATCCCAAGCGCCTACACCGTTCAATACTTTGGCCCGATTCTCGGCCTTCTCTATCCCGCCCCGTCACCCTCGGGCACGCGCTTCAGCCTTTTCCAGCGCCGCTGCGTGCTGCGTACTCTGCTTCCTGCGGCCCCTCTGGGGTTTCGGCTCCCCCAGAAGTTCGTTGTACGAACCGCTGCGCTCTTCTGGTCCCCCCGAAAAAGACGCCCTGGCCCTTGGGAGCTGGGGCTTTCGCTCTGGGGTGCCCCGAGGGATTCGGGGCGAACAGAAAAGGAGCCTATCAGCAATGTCAAGAAAACCAGCAGTTGAACACGAACTGACCGTTGACGAATTACTTCGCCAGGACGGCCGTTCTCTGGAGCAAATCGCTCGCGCAATGCTTTTCGGGGACGAAAACGCCCCGGCACTTTGCGACCACGGTTGCGAGGTTGAACCCGATGGCACCTGTCAACACGGTTGCCGGTCGATCTTGCTCGCCGCAGGCTTGATCTAAGCCTGAGGGGGCGCTTGCGGGCGCCCCCTCCATTCCCCTTGCGGCTACTTCTACAGTCGCGCCTTTGCGCCCAAACCTGCGCTGCTCCACCTTTCCTACAGGGTTCTCCGTTCACCCGTTCATCCCGCTGGTAGGGAGTAGATCCACATTTTTCGGCGAACTCGTTCGGGAGTCGGAAAACACTTGTTTCCCGACACCCAGATTTATCTGAAATGGCAGCTGGTAACCCGAGCGCGTCCCCTTTTCTGGCGGGGCGCGCTTGCTGCGGGTTTAAAATCCGCTATTAGACTGATATTGAAGGAGATTAGAAATTTCCGGGGTTTGGGCTTACAACCCCAGAATCGGGATGAGATTCGGTTCCAGTGATTAGGATCGCGAGTGCCGAGCGAACCTTCGCCCTGAGACGAGGTCAGGCCAATGTCCTTCGAGAAGATGTACGACGCCGGGATAGTAAAACCACGAGTGCAGCCATTACGTTAATCGTAGCTTTCACGCTACGGCGTCGTTTTGATCGTCACCAATCCACAATTGGCAAGAGGTAGACTAAGTTTCATGGCAAAGAAGACAGCCGTGCCCGAACCAGAGGATCGCCCTTATAAAACTACGGGCTTACACCTGCCAGCCGATCTGTGGGAATTGCTCAACAGGGTTGCCTTCGAGCGTGCAAAAACAAGGGGCGGTCGTGCCAGCGTATCGGCGCTTTTGGTGGACATGATCGAGTTGCATCGCAAGGAATTGGAGAAGGAACTTGCGGCTGCAAGCCGATAGAGCGTCATGCCGCCTCCCATCCAACCCAACGCCGGTGCCTTGTCCACAGCGGACCCAACGCTCATAAAACTTGAGGAAGCGATCCAACAGGCATCGGATCAGTATTTCCGGCTCGTCATTCTGGCCGGTGTTCCTGGCTCCGGGAAGACCGCCGCTTTGCAGTCCATTGCGCAGAGGGCCGGTTGCCAAGTAGTCAACGTCAACCTGGAGTTGAGCAAAAAGATGCTCGAACTCACCCGGTCGCAGCGATCCCGGCAGGTTGAGCCGCTGTTGAAAAGCGTCATCGCTGCTGCTCCGGCTTCGGGCGAAGTCGTGCTGCTCGACAACCTGGAGATTCTGTTCGACACCGCACTGGAGGTTGAGCCGCTGCGCCTGCTCCAGGTATCGAGCCGCAACCGAACCATCGTCGCCTCGTGGAGTGGCACCTACGCCGGTGGAACGCTGACCTACGCCGAACCAGGTCATCCCGAATTCGTCCAATTCAAACAAGTTGATGCCGTCGTCATTCCGGTCGGCCAACCCGCCCAACTGAGGAAATCATGAAATATAGCGACCTTGTACAATTTGACCCGATTGAATCGGTTATCCAGCTTGAACAGGCGGGAACACCCGCTGCCGTACGTCAACTCGTTCAGACGTTCGTGGTCTCGCAACGCATGTCCGAGCAGTTGTGCGATCTGGTAATTCCGAATCTTCAGTTCGAGTCTGCCGCCGACAACAAGGGCGTTTTGATCGTCGGCAACTATGGCACCGGCAAAAGCCACTTGCTGTCGATTATCTCTGGCCTCGCCGAACACTCCGACATGGCCACGGTCGTCAAAGACAACGAAGTGTCGAAAGCGGCGAAGGCGATCTCAGGGAAGTTCAAAGTCGTGCGGCTCGAACTTCCAGCCACGAAGAAGAGCTTGCGCAATATCATTTGCGGACGGCTCGAAGACTTCATGTCCAACGAGGGACTGAGCTTCAGCTTTCCTCCCGATGAACAGGTGGACAGCAACAAGGACGACCTGTCCAGCATGATGGACCTGTTCAGCACGAAGTATCCGAACCACGGTCTGCTCTTGGTTGTGGACGAGTTGCTTGATTACCTGCGGTCTCGCAAGCAGCACGATCTCATTCTCGACCTGGGTTTCCTTCGAGAAATCGGTGAAGTCTGCAAGCTTATCCGATTCCGTTTCATCGCTGGCTTGCAGGAAAGCCTGTTCGACAATCCCAAATTCCAGTTCGTGGCCGAGAGTCTTCGCCGGGTGAAGGATCGCTTCGAGCAGGTCCGCATCGTCCGACAGGACGTGGCCTATGTCGTTTCCGAAAGACTACTGACGAAGAACGACGAGCAGAGAGCCAAGATTCGTGAACATCTTCAGAAGTTCACGCCTCTCTATGGCGGCATGGCTGAGCGGCTGGAAGAGTTCGTGCGGCTGTTCCCCGTCCACCCGACCTATCTGGAAGTCTTTGAGGCAATCTCCATCGCCGAGAAGCGGGAAGTCCTGAAGACTTTGAGCGCCGAGATGAAGCGCTGCCTCAACAACGATGTGCCGAAGGACCAGCCTGGACTGATCAGCTACGACTCCTATTGGGAATTTCTTCAAGGCAATGCCGTGCTGCGTTCCGTCCCGGAAATAAGGGACGTGATCGACGTAAGCAAGGTCGTCGAGAACCGCATCCAACAAGCTTTCACCCGCAAAGCCCTTCAACCGATGGCCGAACGCATCATCCACGGTCTATCCATCCATCGGCTGACGACGGACGACATCCGTGCCAAGATCGGCCCCACCGCCGAAGAGCTTCAAAACGGCCTGTGCCTGTTCGCTCCAATCCCGGAGAAGACTAGCGACTTCCTGCGCACCACTGTGGAGGCGTGTCTCAAGGAAGTGATGAAGACCGTCAGCGGCCAGTTCATCACCCACAACACCGATAACGACCAGTATTACCTGGACCTCCAAAAAACCATCGACCACGACGCCAAAATCCAGGATAAAGCCGACACTTTGTCGGATTCGCAACTGGATCAGCATTACTTCGACGCCCTGACTCGTGTGCTGGAATGCGTCGACCAAACCTACGTGCGTGGCTATCAGATTTGGGAACACGAAATCGAATGGCGAGAACACAAAATCACCCGCCGAGGTTACCTGTTCTTTGGTGCTCCTAACGAGCGATCCACAGCACAGCCGCCACGAGACTTCTATCTGTACTTCCTCCAGCCGTTCGAGCCGCCACACTTCGAGGACCAGAAGCTCTCCGATGAAGTCTTCTTCAAGCTGACCCACATGGACAAGCAGTTCCAGGACACGTTGCGCCAATACGCTGGCGCTCGTGAAATGGCTGCGTCGGCCAGCACCGGCACGAAGAAGGTCTACGAAGACAAGGCCGATGGATTTCTCAAGACGCTTGTGGCATGGTTGCGGACCAACATGCTGACAGCGTTTGAAGTCATTCACCAGGGAGTCCCGAAAAAGATGGTGGAGTGGCTGAAAGGCCACAAGACCGGCAATGCCACTGTACGTGATCAGTTGGAACTGACCGGCTCAGTCTGCCTCGCTGCGTCCTTCGACGACCGCTACCCGGATTATCCGAGCTTTACCGCTCAACTCAGCGCCAGCAACCTCAAGCAGCCGACCGAAGATGTGATTCGATGGCTGGCCGGTGGCGCTAGAAACAATCTGGCGACCGCCGTTCTCGATGGCCTGGAGCTTCTCGACGGCGACAAGCTGAAGCCCCACCAGTCCCGCTATGCAAAAGTCGTGCTGGAGAAACTGGATGCCAAGCCACCAGGCCAAGTCGTCAACCGCAAAGAATTGATGACGGTCAAGAACGATGTGGAGCGGGAAACCCGTTACCAGCTTGAGCCGGAATTCCTGCTCATCGTCCTCGCCGCTCTCGTACAGAACGGCAACGTCACCTTGAGCTTGTCGGGGAAGAAGCTCGACGCCGCCAATCTCAGTGAAGCCAGCAAGACGCCCCTCGATCAACTTCTGGCGTTCAAGCACGTCGAGAAGCCGAAGGGCTTGCCGCTTGCGGAATTAGTGGCTCTCTTCGAGTTGCTTGGTATCGCCGAAGGTCTGATCCGCAACGAAAACACCCACGACGAAGCCATAAAGCAGCTTCGGACCAAGGCCAACGAATTGACGGAGAAAGTCGTTACGGTCTCTCAATACGTCCAGACGGGATTGCCTTGTTGGGGCAGCGAATTGATCCCCGCCGAGGACAGGGAACAGCAGCGCCAGAAGCTCGATGATCTAAAGGCTTTCCTGGAAGGACTGCAAGCATTCAACACCCCCGGCAAGCTGAAGAACTTCTCCAGAAGTGTTCTAGAGATTCAATGTCAATCCGCCAATCTCGACATCATCAAGCAACTGGAAGACCTGAACAGCTTGGTGCAGGAGTTGACGCCCCTGACTGGCTATCTGGCGACCGCCGCCGCTGTGTTGCCGCCGCAAGACCCTTGGCGATCACAGATGGACACCATGCGGAATGAATGGCGTGCCAAGCTGCTGGAACCCAACGGCCGAAGCGCCGCCGACTTCCGTCAGAAGATCAATCGAGCACTCTTGAAAGTCAAAGACGACTACCGGACGGCCTACTTCAACTTGCACAAGAAAGCCCGTCTCGGCGTAAACGAAGACGGCAAGAAAAAGGAACTGCTCAAAGACGCCCGACTGGAGAAGCTGAACAAACTGGTTGGGATTTCATTGTTGCCCCACACCAGCCTGAGTGAACTTCGGTCACGCTTGGCGAAAATCCAGCCCTGCTTCACGCTGGTCAAAGACGACTTGAACGCTTCGCCCATCTGTGTCCATTGCAATTTTCGCCCACAGGAAGAGAACATTGCGACGAGCGGGACAGCAGCACTCCAACAGATTGATCAGCAGCTAGATGAATTCCTCGAAAACTGGACAAAAACGCTACTGGACAACCTGAACGATCCTACAGTGAAGCAGAGTATCGATCTTCTACCAGCCGAACAGAAACGTGCGGTCAACGCCATCCTCAAAGCAAATGCCTTGCCAGACAAGATCAGTAACGATCTTGTTCAGGGGATGCAAACGGCGCTCGGTGGTCTGATCCCCATCGTTCTGCGACCGACTGAACTGCTGGCCGCACTGAGCGATGGTGACGCCCCTTCCACCGCCGAACAGCTTGAGTCCCGGTTCAAAGATTTCCTGGAGAAGGCCACTCGGGGGAAGGAGCAAGTCCGAGTCCGTCTCATCGTCAAGCGTAGCGAGAAGCCCGGAGGGCAAGAGTGAGTACGCACCTTTCCACTCGCCTTGTCTGGCACGACCGGGCATGGGATGGTCACATCTGCGACCACCCGAGCAAAAATGCCTATTGCACGGTGCATCAGCACATCCGGGATGGACGAGACGACGACCGGGAAGACAAAGCGGCTGGCTTGTCTCTCGCCGATCTCAAGACATGGCAACCTCCATGCTCTCGTGATCCGATTGCATTCTCGCCTCGTGGCTTCACCATTACGCATAACGATCCGCTGGAATTCCGTCAGTTGCCTCCAGTGAAGGAAGAGATTGCGCCGTATTCGGTCTGCCCGTCACCATACCGCTGGCTGCGTGAAGAGAACTTTCGGAGCATCTGCGAAGACGAAAGGCTCAACATCCGGGAATCGGACACGAAGGGCAAAGAGTTCGGCTGGGTCTTTGAACCTGACCGCCAGATCGAACTGCTGGGCCAATTCTGGGGAAAGCTGGAGAAGAGCAAGTCGCTGGTGTTCTTCTATTGCAACCACGGTAACCCGCTCGATGAGAGCCTGAACCGAATTCTTCTGGGTGTCAGCCGGATTTCGCAGGTCGGTCCTCAATTGTTCTTCGGGAAAAAGCTACCGAAGTACCCTGATCAGTATCCGATCTGGTCACGCTGCGTCACGCACGACTTTGAGAAGCAGGGCTTCCGTCTTCCGTATCACGAATACCTGAAGGCCGGTCACGACCCGAAGAACATCCTCTGTCTCGTCCCGGAAGGGGCGATGTTGAACTTCTCCTACGTCGCCGAGCACGTCAGCGATGACATGGCCGTAGGTGCGTTGGAGAGGTTTCTGCAATCGGTTCAGGCCGTCAAGGATGAGAGCAAAGTCCCGGGCGATTGGGACCGGAATCTGCTTTGGCTGAACGATGCGCTCTCCGAAGTCTGGCAGAACCGTGGGCCATTCCCCGGCGTGGGCAGCGTGCTTCAATACCTTGGCTGTGAATCAGGCACGGCGTTCCAGCGAGAAGTCTTGGTCCCCTTGCTGAACAACGGTGATGATGCATGGGAATACGTCAAGGCCATTCTGGAAGGTCGCCGCAAGTGTGAACAGCAGCACTACGCCAAGGCGCTCAAACAGGCAGGGGAGAGGTGGATGGCCTACAATGAGCCACGTCGCCGTCTGTTGTCGTTGCTCACTCGGTTGGAATTGACGCCGCAGCAGGTGGAGCGGGTCGCTAACCCTGACAAGCGTTCAAGCTGTGGCATCAGCGCCACCGACGAACAACTCGTCGGCAACCCCTACCTTCTCTCCGAGATGGACCAGGGTACTGGTGAAAACGACGTAATCGCTTTGGAGATCGTGGACCGGGCAATGCGGCCCGAAGGTGCGGCGGCTCGATTCATCGACAAGGCCGACATCTGCGTTCAGGACGATCCACGCCGGGTCCGGGGGGTTGCCGTGGCTGTCCTGCAAGGTGCGGCCCAACAAGGTGACACGTTGCTCCCATTCGCCGAAACCATCAACCGCATCGTCAAACGCTTTCCAGAGCGACGCACCTGTAGCCCGGACAAGGACTTGGTGCAAGGGCAAGCCAGCTTTTACCGAGAAGCCCTGGATTTTCGAGTGGACGGCGATCCACCCACGATGGCGTTGAAGTGGCTTTCCGAATTGGAGCGTGAAGTCAGCAGCCGACTGCCCCGGCGCACGAAGGCGAGGAATACAGCGCCAAAGGCCGGGTGGAGTTGGGAGAAGCTGCTGCTGGATGAATTCGGCAAGAAGTCTGGCTCCAAATTGCCACCCGAAGTGGAAGAACGGGCCAGGAAGGAAAAGGCTGAGGCGCTGGCCAAGCTCTACGAAGGCCGCTTCAGCGTCCTTTGCGGTCGGGCCGGAACCGGCAAGACCTCCGTTCTGAAGGTCTTCCTCAAAGGGCTGGAAGAATTGGATGGCAAGCGACCGATCCTGCTTTTAGCGCCGACCGGCAAGGCTCGTGTGCGCCTGATGGATCGGACCAAAAGGGATGACGGCAGCGTTCGGGATGCGTACACGATTCACCAATTCCTGATGCGCCACAAATGGCTCAATCCCGAAAACTTCGCATTGAAGCTCCAGGGCGGAGAACAGCATGGCGCACCGACCGTCATCATCGACGAAGCCTCGATGATCCCGATGGACCTGCTCGGTGTTCTATTCCGGGCGATGGACTTGAACAAGGTCAACCGCCTGATCCTGGTGGGCGATCCGAACCAACTTCCGCCCATCGGCCCTGGCCGTCCGCTGGTGGACATCATCGCCTGGCTCGAAGAAGACGACGAGCGAAAAAAATGTCTGGCACGACTAATGGAGCGTGCTAGACACGAGGACCACGAGAGCCAAGCCCTCCAGCTTGCGGACGGTTACATGGGGGACGACACGTCACCCGGCGACGACGACATGCTCTCTCGTGTTGCCCAAGAGGATGTTGGTGGCGACCTGGAAGTTCGCTATTGGAGCGACACCAGCCAAATGGAAGAGCAGCTTACCGCTGCGATGCGGAAGCACCTGAACTTGTCCGACGACAAGAAGGCGTACCTCGCTTTCAACGCCAGCATTGGTCTGCCGGAAGACGCCAAGGACAACAACCCGGTTCTGGCTGAACGTTGGCAGATTCTCAGCCCGGTGCGGAATCACGAGTTCGGGACCACGGAAATCAATCGCAAGATTCAGGCCAAGTACCGGGGCGGAATGCTCACCTACTCCAAAAACAAGGGCCTCAAACCTTTCGGTGAGCAGGAAATCGTCTGGACCGATAAGGTGATGCAATCCATAAATTGTCGAAAGACTTCCTACCCGAAGGGTGAAGGGCTGGACTACGTAGCCAACGGCGAGATAGGCCTTGTGGTGAACACATCCAAAGGAAATGGCAAGGCAGACTCGATCAAGGTCCAATTCTCAACGCAGCCGACATCGAGCTACTACTATCCCCGAAATGACGTTGACGGTCAATTGGAACTTGCCTACGCTCTGACGGTCCACAAGTCGCAGGGCAGCGATTTCGACATCGTGTTCTTCGTTCTGCCGAAGAGCGCCAGCACGCTCTCACGAGAATTGCTGTACACCGGCCTGACCCGGTTCCGCAAGAAGATGGTGCTGCTGTTGGAACGGGACACGACCGTACTTGAAAAGCTCCGCAGTCCGCAGTGCTCCGACACGTTGCTTCGGAATACGAACATGTTCGTGCTGGCGGTTCGGCCCGAATCGGTAGATCGCTACTATGCCGCTCATTTGATCCACCGCACACGCCCGTCTACCCAGCATCCGCAGGGAATCATGGTGCGCTCGAAGTCTGAGGTCATCGTCGCCGACATCCTGACCAGCTTGGGAATCAGTTGCGAATATGAACAGAAGCTCTCGTCTAAGAACGATCCGAAAGATTTCAAGTTGCCAGATTTCACCGTGAGCTACGAAGGCGACACGTTCTATTGGGAACACCTCGGAATGCTGTCGGTGCCGTCGTATCGGGAAGCGTGGGATCGGAAACGGCGGTGGTATGAAGACAACGGCTACATGGACCAGATCATCACGTCTGAGGATGGCGCTGACGGCAGCATTGACGCTGCCGAGATCGAGCGGATCGCACGCAAAAAGATTTTGATGGAAGGGTGACCTAGCACGCAATATGGCAAATACAAAGCAGACCACAATGTTCGGTTCGGGCAAGGACGCCGCTTCGCAGCAGCCAGTCGAGTGCTTGGGGATCAAGTTTCCAAACGCTGACGCACGGCGGCAGTATTTCGTGGAGAAGCTGAAAGAGAAGCTGAAGGACTCGGCATTTCGAAAGATGGAAGGATTTCCCATCGGGAACGATGAAGACATCTTGGCGCTGTCGGACCCGCCGTTTTACACGGCTTGCCCGAATCCATTTTTGATGGAGTATGTTGCGCACGTCACAAAGGGTCGCCCCGACAACCAAGAGTACAAGCGTCTTCCGTACCCCGCTGCGCTTGAAGACAGCCGAAACAATCCGTTTGTAAACGCCCACTCTTATGCCACCAAGGTCCCACACGAATCAGTCATGAGGCTGATCTTGCATTACACCGAACCTGGAGAAGTTGTGCTTGATGGTTTCGTTGGGACTGGGATGACAGCAGTAGCAGCGCAATTATGTGGAGATTTGTCATCTGTCGAGGGTCTCGGATGTTCGGTGGATCGTAAGACTCTTGCTATAAGAGGTAAAGACGGCAAACCCTTCAGCCGGTTCGGATGCCGCTTTGCAGTCGTGAGCGACCTCGGTCCCGCTGCTACACATCTGAGTTACAACTTCAACTTTCCTTTCGATGAACG
>CAMDKT010000734.1 GCA_945900935.1 Candidatus Sulfopaludibacter sp. SbA3
GCCAGCGGCGCTACCGGGTTGGTGCGGCGGAGTCCCCGGTGACAGATCAAGGTGTCCCGGAAATCACCTCGCCGAGTTCCGCCCAGCCCCAAACGCTGTGCCGATGCGCCGTCTGCGGTCGGCAAAGTTCATGGATGGATCCCTTCCCAATCGGCCCGCGCCGATACCGGTCGGCCCGGCGTTCAACAAAATACGTTTTTAGATGATCGCTAACAGATTCGCGCCGCCATCCGCTCCAGTTAGCCCCGCGCGCTTTCGATGTGGCGTTGCGCTTGTTCCTGCCGCGGACCATTCATCTCCGGCAACGCTTCGGCCAGCCGCCGGCTGGCGCGACGCAGGATGGCGGCGGCCATCTAGTTCGCGCTCCAGGGCCAACGCGACCGGGCTTGTGGATGACGGTGGGCGCTGCGTTTTCAGAAACAGTTCCGGCTCGGTGAGGATGCGTTCGCGCACCACCCGCGAACCGTCGCGCCAAGCGGCGTAGAGCAGCCCGGCTTGGCGATTATCGCAACGGTGCTTGACGAAACCGGCCGCCATTCGTTCGCAGTCCTCGACGGTGACTCGCGCCATTGGCACGAGATATTTCATAGCCAGTGGCGCGGGGATGTTACCGTCGCGCACTTGTTGCTGAATGACTTCCGGCAGTAACTCGGCCAGCGCCAATCGGCGCGACACCCAGCTTAGGCTTCGGTCGAAGCGCTGTGCCAGTTCTTCCCGCGAGTAGCCAAAGCGCCGTTGCATTTCCGCCAACAGCCAACCTGGTTCGAGCGTGCTTTCCTGTTGGCTCATTCGCATCGACCGGTCCAGCAGCAATGCTTCGGCTTCGACCGTGTCCCGGCCCAATTGCCGGAGCGCGGCGATGCGCTTGTGGCCGTCGATGACCAGATAGCGGGCGCCGTCGTCCGCGGAGACGACTACGATGATCGGCGTTTGCTGGCCGATGCGGTGGACGGACTCGCAGATGTTCCCATCGTTGGTCGAGCTGGTGAAATTTCAGTTGCATGGTTGGCGGCGTTGGCGTCCCCCTTGCCGTCGGGACAAGCTGAATGTAAGGCCAATACCGGCGGCCGATCAATATGTCTGGATTAACGGGCCGCGCCGGGTCCTTCGGCGGCACCGCCCCTGCCAGTCGCGCGGCCAGCGCCGCTCACGCTCCCAGACTCGCTCCAACGCGCGCCGGCATTGGTGCGAACAGAACCTTTGCCGCGGCGAGCGCGGCTGGCGGGCGAACCCTTGCTAGCAGCCGGGCCGGTCGCAACAGGCGTCGAAAACAATCCGGAGTGATTACCCTCGCGGCGTCTGGAACCGCTTCATCGACCGCTGTTTTCCGGTTTTCGACGCGTTCCCGGTAGCGCCGGCTTTGCCCGTTCCGTTGCTGTTTACCAGCCGCTGTGGCCCGGTATTTTTCCTGAGCCTTCCACCGCGATCAGGTCCGCGCCGCCTTTCGGCACTGGCCGCCGCAATAGCGCTGTCCGGCTTGCCGGGGCCGAAAGCGCCGCTCGCATCCTTTGAGTAAACACCGGCGGACACGGGGAGCGCCCCGCCGCCGGGTCTCTTGCTTTTCGGGATGGTTTGTAGGATTTTCAGAAAAGCCCATGGGATGTCTTGCTCCCAGAAGCTCCTGCCCTGGAGGGGAATTGAACTCCTCTCCGGGGCGCAGCCGGATCTGGCTTACCGCGAAATCAACACTTTACCGCAAAGGCACAAGGTTCCAGCGGCTTCCCACCGGGGATACACTTTCCCCCGGCGGCACCGACGCGCCACTCGGGGACGTCATTCATCCCGCCTGCGTCTTACCTCCAGACGCCCTGGGTCAGTTTTGGAGAGCGCCGAAGTTCCGATGGCTGCCTGTTTTCCCTTGGGACGGGCTTCGTCGCGCGTTTTCGTTCACCGTTCGATCATTCCGCCTTCGCCAGTCGAAATCCGGCGGCGCTCCGGCATTGTCTCGCCAACTGGCGGCTTTTTGGTATTGGCCGGTAAAACGAGTAAAACGACTCAAGAATGTGGAGAACGGCGAAGTTACATTCCAATACAAACAGTACCGGGCCGAAGATGGCCAACAGGCCAGAGAGATGACCGTTTCAGCGGAATAGTTTATCCGCCGCTTCCTGCTGCATACCCTGCCGCCGGGTTTCCAACGGATCCGGCATTACGGGCAGCTGGCCAGCCGGCCCAAGCAGGGCAATCTGGCACTGTGCCGGCAATTCCTGAACACGCCGGCACTCCCCCTGCCAGCCGCGGGGGAGCGAAACAAGCAGGTCCGGGATCTTTTGCTGGCACCGGTGTTGCTCTGTCTGCAATGTCATATCGGCATACTCGCGCGGATCCTGTTTCTCCCGTCGGCCACCGGTCGGCCGCCGCCGCGGATGGATACGTCCTGATGTCATTCCGCGCAGGTCCAATCCGTCCCGGCGTCATCGCGATTCGCAGCGAGCGCCAGGGCTGTATTCGCAATTGGAAAACGGGTCTTTTGGGCACCCAATTTCCCTGGTTTTCCGATGACAATCCACTCCCCGCGAGTCTATCGAAACGCTGTAGAGGTCAAGCCCCGCCCGTTTGCTCGTCCAGTGAGCGTCTCCGCCGAACTCTGTCACAGATAGAATCCCCATAACCTGAGTCTTTCGGTCCGGTTTCGTTCATCGCACGTTTTCATCACCGGGGCGGCGGCCACCTCGTATTATGGCTTTTACCCGTTTTCCCGCTGATGAAAACTTATACGGTGTCTCCGGCGAAACGCCGAAGTGGCGTGTGAACTGAGTGACTTGTAGCAGGTAGGATGATTGGGTCTGCGGCGAAAGATTCCGCAATTGCATGTCCTCCGTCATTTTTTGACGCAGTGTGGGCATGGGATGGCTCCTTACGAAATGAAATGGCTGCCGGGCAGCAGTCGTATCTTTTCGCATTGAGCGGGAAAGGTGTGGGAGGAGATGGCGGGCTTCCGCGAATACTTGTGTTTCGGTGAAAAGGTCGTGCTACCGAAATACCGCGAAGCGGTTTAGTCCAATGGGTCTTATGTTCTCAAGACTACCGAGTTCTCACCAACCTGACAACGCCCCCTCTCACTGCTTCTTATCCATATTCATTTTGAGTTGAGATCGTTCAATGGACAGAGTGATCAATCGGTCGATGAGCTTTTTGAATCGTTTGAAATTCGAGACCTCGG
>CAMDKT010000735.1 GCA_945900935.1 Candidatus Sulfopaludibacter sp. SbA3
ACCATCATCGAAGGCTGATAGGCCGCCATCCCCCGCCCATCGCCTTTATAGGACCGGTAGATCGACCCCAGATCGAGTTCCTCGATCACATCGACGATGAACCGCGCCAAGTGCCCCTCCGGCAGCCAGTCGTGCAGTGACGGCGGGAACAGCAGACCTTGATCCAGGTGATCTGTTCGGAAGTGCTTGCCCATAGCCATATCCTACGGCTAGATGAAGGAACAGCCAAAACATTTCGCTGCTGAAATGTCTTTCTCTGCCGGGCGCGGCCAAATCTATCCCCGACACACTCCTAGCCCGCACCACATCCGTCATCGTCTCGGAAACCGTCTCGCCGCGGAAAAGCATCCTCCCCGACAGCATCTCCCTCAGCACCACGCCGAACGACCAGATATCGCTGCGCTTGCCGGCCGTTTTACCAACCGCCTGTTCTGGTGCCTCGGTCGCGCGCATGGACAGCGTGGCATCTGCCGGAGAGGACCTTCAGCACGCCCTCCGGCGCGATCATGACGTTGTCGGGCTTCAAATATCTATGTATTTTCATTTTTTTAAATGATAGTACATGGATTCAGCGATCCGGCTGGCGTAGTTGAGATCCGTCTCCTACGCCAGCGCGTTCTGCTCAATCCCATAGCGCCATCCGCTCGGCATCGTTGGCGAAGGCTGCGGGCAGAACTTGCAACGCAACCATGCAGCCCGAGCCGAGCGGCGCGACGACCTCGTAAATGCCAAGCCGGGTTCCAGGAAG
Source organism: Candidatus Sulfopaludibacter sp. SbA3 (assembly GCA_945900935.1). GTDB lineage: Bacteria > Acidobacteriota > Terriglobia > Bryobacterales > Bryobacteraceae. The sequence continues at coordinate 749 of CAMDKT010000735.1, forward strand.
TAAGGTTACTACTGCTTGCGCCGCACCTGTATGTTGAGTTCGCGGAGATTTTTGTCCGGCACAGAGCTGGGCGCGTCGCACATAAGGTCCGTGCCTTTGGCGGTCTTGGGGAACGGAATCACGTCGCGGAGCGATTTTTCGCCGGCGAGGATCATGACAATACGATCGAGGCCGAGCGCGATGCCGCCGTGCGGCGGAGCGCCGTATTCCAGCGCCTCCAACAGAAAGCCGAACTTCTCCTCGGCTTCCTCCGTCGAGAGTCCGAGTGACTGGAACACCGCCGACTGAATATCGCGGCGATGAATTCGAATAGACCCCGAGCCAAGCTCCGTCCCGTTGAGCACGATGTCGTAGCTCTTGGCGCGGCAGCGGGCGGGATCGGTGGTCAGCTTGTCGATGTCCTCATCATGCACGGATGTGAACGGATGGTGCGCGGCCACCCAGCGCTCGGCTTCGTCGTTCCACTCGAACATCGGGAAATCGACGACCCAGGCGAAGCGGAAATCCGTTGGGTTCAGGAGGTTGTTGCGGTCATTGAACTTCTGCGCGGCGAAGAGACGCAACTGGCCGGCGGCCAACAGCACGGTCTCTTCAGGACGGTGGCCCTTGGGCTCGCCGAGCCAGCCGCAGAGGAATAACAGATCGTTTTCGCCCGCGCCGGTACGGGCGCGGACTTGGGCCATCACTTCGGGCGCGTCGCGCTCCAGGCGCTTGGCGTCATCGAAGACGCGGAGGCCGCGCTCCTGGCCGAACGCCTTCAGATCGTCGCGCTCCTTGCGGGTGGGCGCGCCGGTGTTGGGGATGACGATGGCGACCAGCGGAAGGCCGGGCGTGGCGAAGTTGGGATCTTCGGGGAATAGGTCTTCGACGCAATGGAAGGGCGGGATGCGGAGGTCCGGTTTATCGGTGCCGTAGCTTCGCATGGCTTGCTTGTAGGTCATGCGGGGGAAGGGCGCGGTGACGGTGAACCCGGCCACAGCGCAGACGCGTTCGAGCAACGGCTCGATCACCGAGAAAATGGTTTCCTGTTGGGGAAAGCTCATCTCCCGATCGATCTGGGTGAACTCGTACTGGCGATCGGCGCGGAGATCTTCGTCGCGGAAACAGCGGACGATTTGGAAGTACTTATCGAAGCCGCTGATCATCAGCAGTTGCTTGAAGATCTGCGGGGACTGCGGCAGGGCGTAGAAATCGCCGGGGTACATACGGCTGGGGACAAGGAAGTCGCGCGCGCCTTCAGGCGTAGATTTGGTGAGAAACGGCGTTTCGATTTCGAGGAAGCCCTGGGCGTCGAGAACTTCGCGGATGGCAAGGCTAATTTTCGCGCGCAGAATGATATTTTTCTGCATGCGCGGACGGCGGAGGTCCATGTAGCGGTACTTCAGGCGGGCGTCTTCATTGACGTCCACGTTGTCTTCCATGGGGAACGGCGGGGTGCGGCTCTCGTTGAGAATCCAGACTTTTTCGGCGACGACTTCCACTTCGCCGGTGGGGAGATTGGGATTGATGGTCTCCGGCGTGCGGACTTTGACGAGGCCTTCCACGGCGATGACGTATTCCGAGCGGAGCAGGTCCGCTTTATCGTGCGCTTCGGCGAACGCATCGTCGGCGTGAAAGACGAGTTGGGAGACACCTTCGCGGTCGCGGAGATGGATGAAAATGACGCCACCGAGATCGCGGCGGCGGTGAACCCAACCCATTAAAATGACGCGCTGGCCGGTATCGGCGAGGCGCAGTTGGCCACAGGTATGGGTGCGGCGTAGATCTCCGAGGAAATCCAAGGGAACTTGTTCTGGCATGACTTGTTTTGGTGTTTGGCACTTTCAAGTTGAACTTGAAAAGGACTCTATCTTTCATTATACCGAGTGCATCCAGGGTTCGCCTCTCGAAAACGTATTTCGAATCGCACGTCTACCAGCACGCCTCCACCCCATCCCTCGGGCCAAGAGTGACTCCAACGAATGGTCGTCGCGCGGTATAGTGAAACTGGAGATATTTTGTGAAACTTCGAAGTCCCAAAATGGAGAAGCTCGAACAACTCGAATACCGCACATTTGTGGAGGACGACTCGACAGAGGTTCCACCTAGCGACATCATTGCGTACAACGAATTGCGATCTTGCGCAGACCTCTTCAGAATGCACCAACAAGGAATTTTGGATATTCAGCCGGAATTCCAGCGGGAGTTTGTTTGGAAAGGTACAGACCAGACTCGTTTCATCGATTCCTTAGTGAAGCAACTTCCAATACCTAGCATGTGCTTCGCGCTTGATCACCGGACTCAACGCTGGATCGTCATAGACGGATTGCAACGAATCTCTACGATTGTAAGATTTCTTATGGGCGGCGATTGGACACTTTCGGACTTAGACGATATCGACCCAGAAATAGCCGGAAAATCAGTTGCCGCCATCAAGACGAGCGAAGGCCCATTGAACAGGTACTATCGAAGAGTTGAAAATCTCTCGATTCCAATTACGGTCTTGCGATGTGATTTTTCAAAGCAAACTCACATGGACTTTTTGTTCACGATTTTCCATCGTCTCAATACTGGAGGAACGAAGCTCAATAACCAGGAAATCAGGAACTGCATCTTCGGCGGACCTTTCAACAACTTACTAAAGGTTCTCGATACGAACCTCGATTGGCGCAGGCTTAACAAAATGAGTAGTAATGACTCGTATAGATTCGTTAAGCAGGAAATACTTCTACGCTTCTTCTCCTTCCACGACCGCCTCGATGAATACGAGGGCCATTTAGCAGGATTCCTAAACGAGTATATGCATTCGCACAGAAACGAAACATCGAATTTCTTGGAGGCGAAGGCAAATCTATTCAGGCGAACCGTGGCCTGTATTTCGACCCAACTTTTTTCAGGAAAGTCACAGCCTAAAATGACAGTTACGCTTTTAGAGTCATTACTAGTTGCGGTAGCGAGGAATATCGACCTACTGGAAGGAGAGTCGGCGCAGTCGATACAGGATCGATACAACCGTTTGATTAGTCATCCGGAATTTTCGGATGGGTCACTGAGGGAAGGGCTATCGAAGAAACTTCGAGTACGGTCGAGAATCTTAGCTGCGGTCGCGATTTTTTCTTAGATTCAGTGCTTAACCCCAGGACCATTTCGCGGACATTGGAACTGCTCGATCAGCGATTTGTGATCGCTCCAACGGCATTGGAGCAGCAACTTTTCTCAAAGCTAGCTTTGTTAGAGCTTTGCGGCTGGGTGGAAGAAGCCATGGACGATTTGCTCGTTTTATCAGCAACCAAGAATTTAAGAGTCTCAAGGAACCTGAGTGATTATCAGCGCGACACAATTGATAGGACTAGTAGTTTTGAATACGCCAAATTCCGGGATATGGCAATCAAACTGATTGGATTGGTCACAATGGAACGAATCGAAGACCAAGCGGATCCGGCGAAACTCACGCTACTCAAATCTACATTAAGCTTGCTCAAGACACCGAGAAATACCGAAGCACACACGCACACCGTGGGAATCACTAGAGCTCTTGA